>JAYEKW010000056.1:14357-16782 GCA_034716895.1 Candidatus Neomarinimicrobiota bacterium | reverse complement strand
ATTTCTAGCTCAAATTAGGTCTGAATTAACTGACATCCAGGGGAATCGTTCATGGTTGAACAAACAATCAGTCAAACAGGTCTTTTTGTAAGCAAAGATTACTTCAATTGAATCGTTCAATATTAAGGCCTGAGCTCCATCTGGTACTTTATGTACTATTGCTGATATTTACACCGTTCCTCATGCTTCAGAATTATTTACAATCAGCTGTCGGAATGGTTTCAGAAGCTATGTTTACGGTGCGTGGCTTTGACATTCCCTATGTGCTCCTGACTTTTATTGCTGTCTTGATAGTAGCATTACTGGTCAGCTCGAGACATCTGACTCAAAGGCGGTTACTATCCATAGGAGTGATATTGGGACTACTTTGGGTGGGGCAACAATCCAGTGACTTCTATTTTAATCACAAATTCTATGAGCTTCAGCATAATTGGCACTATTTCGCCTATGCGATCTTTGTCTATATGAGTTGGCGGGTTTTTTCAAGACGTGGGTTGGAACTTGATCAGGTAATATTGTACACCTTTCTGGGAGCGATCTCCATCTCCACATTTGATGAGGGTATCCAGGTTTTTATCTCAGATCGAGTCTTCGATATGAGCGATATTGGCAAAGATAGCTGGGGGAGTTTGCTAGGTCTTATTTTTATGATTTTCACTGTTCACGACAGGTGTTTATTTGAAGGGAAATGGGGGATTGCTCGACCAAAATTCAAAGACTATTTAGAGTCACCTGCAAGTCTGCTGTCCCTGGCGATCCTGTTCACTTACATTTTCCTCATCGTTGCCTCAAACCTCACCGATACCTCTTATTGGGTTATCCTCATGGGTATCGTGATAGTCATCTTCATGCTGATATTTCTGGTCATTCACTTCTTGCAATGGAAAGTGTTCCGCAGAATTATACTTAGTGTTCTCGCCCTGTTATTGCTGGCTCAAGGAGTTGCATTTTATCATTATTATGGATCGGGAATCGTCCACAATCAGGTGGGTCTGACCATTTATCGGGGCATTCCCATTCCTTTTTTTGATATCATGATCTTTCCTGATGGCCGGTTTAGACTTGTTGACAAAAAGGATTACTTCAATAGACGGGATCAACAAACGATCAAAAAGCATGCAGGAGATATCTTATTGATCGGAACCGGGTCAAGCGGGCATGGTGGCGTTGGTTTTCCACATGATGAAGTTGTGCAGTTTGTTTTCAATGAACATACAGGTCGCGCTTTACAGATAATTCGCTTGAAAACTCCAGAGGCGTGTGACCTGTTTAATAGACTGCAGGAGGATGGAAAAGATGTGCTTTTCATCATTAACAACAGTTAGTACCGTGAAAAATCTATGATTTTCAAAGAAACACAATCTTTTGAAGATCGGGTGGTAGGTCTGGTTGTGATCGGGTTCTGGTTTGGGTTGATTGTATTCGGATTGATATCACTTTTTGAACCTGCCTGGCTCGTACATATTTCTGATCCCGGGAAGAACAGCGAAGCCATGGATATCAAGCATCTGGGGGATCAGGAACTCAGAAGCAAACGATACACAAACGCAGCCCAATACTATAGGCGTGCAATAGAAATGGTTCCTGACTTTAATGCAGCCGCCGGTAACCTGGGAATCGCTTACTCAAGAATGGGCCAACATGATAAAGCGTTACGTACTTTTGAATACGTGCTTAAGCTTAATCCAGCATCACCCCACACGGTTTACCACAATATTGCAGAGCTATATGAAAAGAAGGGTCAACTCAATGATGCCTGCCGATATTATGAACTAACTGCAAAGGCCGCCCCTTTGCCATCGTATGCATACGGAAAGGTCGGATTGATCCGCACCAAGCAGGGGAGAGTTACGGATGCCATCAGTGCTTTTGAGAGGTCATTACAGAGTCGTTTAAGCATGGCGGATCTCTACCGGGGGATGTTACTTGAGGATAAGTTTAATCGTAAGGAAGACTCAAAATATATCGCTCAGATCGATTCGTTGCTGCTTGATTTCAAACCAGAGATTACTCTTGATCAGTATGACACAGAGGTATTTGATTGGGAGATCAAGTGGGATCGTGAACTGGCCAAGACCTATAGTTTTCTAGGTAACGCTTTTGCTCGAGCTGGAAATATGGAAATGGCTGCTTCCAACTACCGGAAAGCCTTAGATATTTGGCCTGCTTTTCAATCTGCACATTCCAATTTAGAATCTGTAGAAATATTATTAGAGCGTAGCAAAGCTTCGTTAGCCAATGGACAAAATACTCCATAGCTCTATTCCTGTAGTAATTATATCAGTTACTTCTGTATAAACAAATAAGCCCCTGATTGACAGGGGCTTACATGGTACACCAGCCAGGAGTCGAACCCGGAACCTTCTGGTCCGTAGCCAAACGCTCTATCCAATTGAGCTACTGGTGCTTGGTGTGATAACAACCT
>JAYEKW010000056.1:0-14257 GCA_034716895.1 Candidatus Neomarinimicrobiota bacterium | reverse complement strand
ACAAATAAGCCCCTGATTGACAGGGGCTTACATGGTACACCAGCCAGGAGTCGAACCCGGAACCTTCTGGTCCGTAGCCAAACGCTCTATCCAATTGAGCTACTGGTGCTTGGTGTGATAACAACCTTAGTTATCATCAATTATTCTTATATCAAATCAGTAGCGAAATTGCTTGTCCGGCGTAGTTCTAAAGAACGAAGACGGAAGCTACTGGTGCTTGGTGTGATAACAACCTGAGCTATCATCAATTATTCTTATATCAAATCAGTAGCGAAATTGCTTGTCCGGCGTAGTTCTAAAGAACGAAGACGGAAGCTACTGGTGCTTGGTGTGATAACAACCTTAGTTATCACCAATTATTTCAAAAAATGTAGCGCGTAGGGGAGTCGAACCCCTGTTACCGGCGTGAGAGGCCAGCGTCCTAGACCACTAGACGAACGCGCCAAATCTACTTGAATATCACTCATCAATCAATGAATTATGAACCTGGAGAACTCAATTGTTCGATAGTCATGATTCATTGTTCAATATTCTACATTCAATTGTCAAATATGTTGCCGAAGGGGATTAGCTCAGCGTCATCCCTACGGGATTCCCTCGCTTTACTCTGACTGGTCTGCGCCAGTCTACGCTTCGAACGGTTCTCATCCTCAAGCTGACAGACCAAACTAAATATCCATAGCGACGATCAAAAAGCGTTGCCGAGGGAGGATTCGAACCCCCAATGAAGGAACCAGAGACCTTAGTGTTACCATTACACCACCCGGCAAATTCATAAAGCGCAGCGAATATAAACGGCGCTCCCAGCCATGGCAATATTATATTGCCTAAAATTATTTCCAATATTTGGGGTGGTGAGTTGTAGACGGCAGACAGGCGCAGGCAGGCGGCAATCTCAAAATTGCGACTAAACATGAAGATATATCCATCGTAGCAGATGCGTAGATGGAATGCCACGTCCCTACAGGACTCGCAAAGACTAATCGGAATTTTAATTATCCTGCTAGAACGCGCAGATGGGACTGAATAAGGTATTACAAAATAGAACCATATAGTCTGTTAATATATATTATGTCGAGTAGTGATGATAGGTAAAAAGGACACTTCTGCCCTTCTTAACATTCTTGCTGTTTTACCTGATGACTATGTTCACGATTCGATTAGGAATGACGATCTCCTTCACGATGCTCTTGCCTTCAGTATGCTGTTTGATCGCATCCTGGGTATAAACCAACTCCAGAACTGCTTCTTTTGGCATATCGACTTCTACTTCTATCTGAGCGCGAACCTTCCCGTTCACTTGTATAGCAAGTTTGATCAAATCCCTGCTGAGTAGTTTTTCATCATAGACTGGCCATTCACTATATACCAACTGCTCAGTGTTTCCCATACGTACCCATAACTCCTCTGCTATATGAGGTGCAAATGGATTTAACAGCATTAGCAAGGTTTCCAGTGCTTTTCTGGGTACCTGGTCAAGTGCTCGTAAATGGTTCGAGAATACCATTAGTTGTGAAATGGCAGTATTAAAGGCCAGATTGTCAAGATCATAGCCAACTTTCTTAATACTGGCATGCATGATGGTTAATGTATCTGCAGCAGGTATCTCATCTGTCAATTCAATGATCTGACCCTCATCGTTGACAAAATATCGCCATAAGCGGCTTAGGAAACGATAAACACCTTCTATCCCACTGGTATTCCAGGGCTTAGATCGCTCCAATGGTCCCATGAACATCTCGTATAAACGCATGGTATCGGCACCATATTGACTGACAACTTCATCTGGATTGATCACATTCCCCCGTGATTTGGACATTTTCTCACCATCCATGCCCAAGATCATTCCCTGATTCACCAGCTTCTGAAAGGGTTCCTTGGTTGATACATAACCCAGGTCATATAAGACTTTGTGCCAGAATCGGGCATACAACAGATGCAGTACAGCATGTTCAGCACCACCGATGTACAGATCCACTGGCATCCAGTATTTCTCTTTTTCAATATCCCAGGCAGCGACATCATTATGGGGATCGATAAATCTCAGATAATACCAACAGGAACCGGCCCATTGCGGCATAGTGTTGGTTTCCCGTGTATATACCTCGCCTGACTCAGGATCAACAACTTTAAGCCACTCCTTGGCGTTGGCCAGTGGACTCTCCCCTGTGCCAGATGGTTTGATCCGGTCAAGTACTGGAAGTGTTAGCGGTAAGTCACTGTCAGACATAGGGATAATGTCATTTCCATCACGCATGATTGGAAAGGGTTCACCCCAGTAACGTTGCCGGGAGAATAGCCAATCCCGTAACTTATAGTTGATCGCCTTTTTACCTTTTCCGGTTGCTTCAAGCCATGCGCTGGTCTTACCAATTGCTTCAGACGGTTTGAGATCATTGATGGAAAAGCTGCCATCTGCAACGGCAGAATTGACCATAAACCCATCTTCGATCTGAGTGAAGGCCTCCTCTTCAATATTTCCACCTGAAACAACCTCCTGAATGGGCAGATCAAAGGCTTTCGCAAATTCATAATCACGGGTATCGTGAGCAGGAACAGCCATGATGGCCCCCGTTCCATAACTCATTAGGACATAATCACTGACCCAGATGGGTATTAATTCATCATTAACTGGGTTGACTGCATAGGAACCTGTAAAAACACCAGTTTTGCCTTCTGCCAGATCGGTTCGATCCAAATCACTTTTCAGGCCAGCCTCCCGCTGATAGGCGATGACTTTATCAGTGTTTTCCGTGGTTGCAATTTGTTCCAGATAGGGATGTTCAGGAGCCAGAACCATATAGGTTGCCCCAAATAAGGTGTCAGGCCGAGTGGTAAATACCCGCAGGGACAAGTCATGACCACTTATCTGAAAATCGACCTCTGCCCCTTCGCTCTTCCCGATCCAGTTTCGCTGCATGTCTTTGATGGATTCTGACCAATCCAGATCATCCAGATCATCGATCAGTCTATCTGCATAAGCCGTGATCTTGAGCATCCACTGACGCATGGGTTTACGAACCACAGGATGTCCACCCCGTTCTGACTTCCCATCGATAACTTCTTCATTGGCCAGCACAGTTCCCAGAGCGGGACACCAGTTAACTGCTACTTCTGCTTCGTAGGCCAACCCTTTCTTAAAGAGCTGGAGAAAGATCCATTGGGTCCATTTGTAATATGATTCATCAGTGGTATTTATTTCACGATCCCAATCATAGGAAAAGCCCAATGATTTGATCTGTCTTTTGAAGGTTGCAATGTTCTCAGCAGTTTTGATTGCCGGTGGAGTGCCCGTTTCAATAGCATATTGTTCGGCCGGTAGTCCAAATGCATCCCAGCCCATGGGATGTAAAACATTGAATCCGCGCATCCGCTTATAACGTGCAATGATATCAGTGGCAGTATATCCTTCAGGATGCCCCACATGCAGTCCTGCTCCGGACGGATAAGGAAACATATCCAGAATATAATACTTGGGTTTATCTGTTAAATTATCCAGCGCTTTAAAGGTCTGGTTCTCATCCCAATACTTTTGCCATTTTGCTTCGATCTCTCCAAATGGATATCGATCTGCCATGTGTTAAACCCTTCCTCAAATAAAAAACGCGGAATCAAATCCGCGCAATACCAATTCTAACTGTCGGGATGACCCGTCTTCGCCGAGCTACGCTTGGCAAGGAGGATTTGAGCCTCCGACCTTCCGACAAGCCTGTCGGGACGCGCTGGCTAGTACCCGAACAAAAGCAATATTAGTTTGACCTCAAAGATGAGACAATTGAATAGAAATATGAAAAAACAGTAATCCACAATGCCAGGTACACGATGAGGATCTTATGTATTGCAATGTCGGGGTGAGAGGATTTGAACCTCCGACCTCTTCGTCCCGAACGAAGCGCGCTACCGGGCTGCGCTACACCCCGAATTGTTTAAAAAGCGCGATAGTATATCATACTAACCCACCGTTGGCAATTGCTATTGCAGTCCCACCAGTGATTCAGCCAAATATTTTAATTCCAGTTGTAGTAATGATAGTCACAATTGTGGCGCTCATCAGCAGGCCTATAAAAATAGCCAGAAATGATTTTCCGTACGATAATCCAAATAAAAATGCCGCTGCAGAGCCAGTCCAGGCTCCCGTAACTGGCAACGGAATTCCCACAAACACAACCAAGCCTAAAAATTCCCAGGTCTCGATCATCTTTCCCTTGCGGCGAGTTCGGTTAAACAACCAGGTGAAGAACTTTTCTCCTAAGGGCCAACGCATAAGGAGTCTTGATATGGGTCCAAGTAACAGCACAATGGGAATTGAAATCAAGAAATTACCGGCAACAGCCCAGATATAGGCTTCAAACCACGGCATTTCGCCAAACGTGATACCCCATGGCAAGGCCACCCGTAGTTCACCTATCGGTGTCATCGCCAATAAAAAAGTGATCCAACGTGGATCCTGGATGAATTCCTGAAAAAACTGTAGAACTGATTCTACCATGGGTTACCCTCTCAAAATAATAGTGCGAGATATTATGTTAAAATTGGCTGCTTGAAAGCATGCAGCATACTGAGAATTGATCCGGTACCCACAATACACTCTATGCTCGATGTGACTAAAACTGAAACCAGCATAATGCCTAACACTTAAAACTCCTGAAAAATGTTCTCACAAACCGCAGTGTATCCAGCACCAGATGCATATGGCTGTCTTCCGTGCCATAGATCACTGGAATAGGCTGCCAGATTAACTTTATTTTCAGCTTTCTCACATTGAAAAATATGTCTGCTTCAAATTGGAAGCCATCTTCAATAGATAACCATAACCGACTATCACTCAATGGGTAACAGCGATACCCAACTTGAACATCACGAATCTGGAAACCCGTTTTTAATGACATGATCTGGCTGGTAATGTTGTTTGATAGACGACGGTGTAGGGGCATTTTGCTAGTGATCAGGTCGCGCGCTCCCACCACCAATGCCTCGGGAGAATCCAGGGATCTTGCAATGAAACTCTGAATCAGTTCAGGAGCATGTTGACCATCAGCATCAAGGGTGAGAGCATGACTATACCCTAATCGTTGGCATTCATTAAAAGCTGTTTTTAACGCTGCTCCCTTGCCCCTGTTTGATTGATGTTTCAGATAGACCACACCTGGCAACATTGATGGATCCAAGCCATCAGTCGAACCATCATCAATGATCATGATCGTGTGTTGGGTCACCTTTTTAATCTGATCCAGTAATTTTAAAACCGAACCCCGGCCATTGTAGACAGGGATCACAATGATTGGATGTACAACGTTACTTCTGTACATCTTTAATCTTACTCACTATTGAGAGATTTTGCTTTACTCGCAGCTGTTTTCGCTTGCCTCTGGATCACTCGAAATATTAAGGATTTTTTCTTGGCAGAGACTGAAATAGTAGATTCAGCTTTTACCTCGCCCTTCAGAGTCATTTCAGCGATCTTATCCTCGATCATATTCTGAATAAGGCGACGTAAGGGACGGGCACCATATTCATTATCGATTTCCTGATCAATGATCACATTTTTGGCCGCCGAACTCAGCTTGATCTTGATATTTTTTTCATTGGCATAGATTCCAACATCTTCCAGGATCAGATCCACGATCTTTACCAAATCTTTTTTTGTGAGTGAATCAAAAACCAGCGCATCTGTCAAACGGTTTATAAATTCCGGCTTAAAGGTATTCTTCATCTCGATCTTGATCCTGGAACGCTGCTCTTCCATCTTGGACTTTTGATCTTTCCGATTGAACCCAATACCTGGTTGTGAAAGATTTTTCAGCCCCAGGTTGGAGGTCATGATCAGAATGCAGTTCTTAAAATCAACTGTATGTCCTAAACTGTCAGTTAATTGCCCTTCATCCATGATCTGCAACAACATATTATAGATTTCCGGATGTGCTTTTTCGATCTCATCAAACAAAACAACGCTGTAGGGATTTCGCCGAACCGCTTCTGTGAGAGTACCCCCTTCTTCGTACCCGACATATCCAGGAGGCGCGCCGATAAGACGACTGACGTTAAACCTTTCCGAATATTCCGACATATCCATTTTGATCAACGCTTTTTCATTCTGATAAATATACTTTGCAAGTACTTTTGCCATTTCAGTCTTTCCAACACCGGTTGGTCCCAGAAAGAGAAATGATCCAATGGGTTTTTTGGGATCCCGGAAACCACTTCTGGCCCGTCTTAAAGCTTTAGCCATAGCGTTGATGACATGCCCCTGCCCTATCAAATGTTTGGTGATCTCAGACTCGAGCTTCAGCAGGCGTTCTGCTTCGGATTCAGCCACATCCTGGATCGGGATACTGGTGATAAGAGACACCACAGCAGCAATATCCTCAACCTTGACTGTGGGAGGATCAATTTTCAGGGCTGTGGTCCACTCATCATTGGCATCACCCAGTTCTTTTATTAAATGACGTTCATCATCTCGCAACGAAGCCGCTAATTCAAATTCCTGATTACGCACCACATCTTCTTTGCGGATCCGTAGATTATCCAACTCGGTTTCCAGCTTAACAATCGTCTCAGGAATATCCACATTGGCTAAATGAACGCGTGCTCCGGCTTCATCCATAACATCTATTGCCTTATCCGGATGGAATTTATCTTGAATGTATCGACTGGAATAGGCAACTGAAGCTTCCAGTGATTCATCACTGTATTGCACATTATGGTGGGCTTCATATCGATCCTTCAACCCATGGAGGATCTGCAGGGTTTCGATGCGTGAAGGGGGTTCGATCATGACCTTCTGAAAGCGACGTTCCAGCGCGCCATCTTTTTCCACATATTTGCGATATTCGTCCAGTGTTGTGGCACCGATACATTGCAGATCACCACGCGCCAGAGCTGGTTTGATCATATTGCTGGCATCCAGTGATCCACTGGCGGCTCCAGCCCCCACGATCGTATGCAATTCATCAATAAAGAGAATGATGTCGTCGCTTTTCTCTAATTCTGCAGTAACTGCTTTCATGCGCTCTTCAAATTGCCCCCGGTATTTTGTACCGGCGATCAGGGTGGCCAGATCAAGCGAAACAACACGCATTCTCAGGAGACTGCGTGGAACTTTCTTGCCAATGATCCGGAGGGCCAGGCCTTCTGCAATAGCTGTCTTGCCGACACCAGGTTCTCCAATGAGCACAGGGTTATTTTTCTTTCGGCGAGAAAGGACCTGTGCTACGCGCTCTATTTCTTTGTCTCTACCAATGACCGGATCCAGTTTTCCACTGCGGGCAAAAGCAGTAATGTCACGTCCGAAGTGATCCAGAGCAGGTGTTTTGCTCTGGGGCTTACCCTTCATGCTGCTTTCAGACTCTCGACCAACAGACTCAGGTGAAAATTCCATCTCATCCCGTACGATCTCATAATCAATACTGAATTGAGCCATAATGTCGGCTGCTATGCCTTCCTGCTCACGCAGAATTGCCAGCAGTAGATGCTCAACATCGACAATATCAGCATTAAGATCACGAGCTTCCTGATAAGTATTTTTCAATATTCGTTCGGCTCTTTTTGTGAAGGGTAGTGTCCCCAGTATCATGGTTCCACCTGAGGTCCGGATATGTTCCTCGATTTGATTTCTAACGTCAGCAGGATCAATATTCAAGGACTGGATAATATCGATCACTTTATTGTCACCCTGCCTGAAGATTCCCAGCAATAGATGCTCTGAACCAATATAGGCATGCCCCAGTCTAATGGCCTCCTCCTTGGAAAGTTGGATCACAGCCTGTAGTCTTTTATGGAAATTTGCTTTCAATTTATAACCTCGAATAATTTATTATTGATCATCGTGTAATATAGGGACGAATCCCGTAATAATGAACACTGTGAATTTGATTTTGTTTCAGGTAAGTGAGAAAACCCGATCACAAGCTGCAGACAGGGATCTACTATGAGTGGCAATCAGAAAAGATTGCCCATAATCTGACCGGACCTTCTGAATCAGCTCGATGAGACGTTGACCGTTATCAGGATCCAGATTGCCTGTGGGTTCATCGGCCAGCACCAGTTCGGGGCGATTCATCAAGGCTCGGGCAACAGCCACCCTTTGACGCTCTCCCCCTGATAATTGCGAAGGCTTATGATGACGTCGATCATAGATACCAACGGCTTCCAACAATTCTTTGGCACGTCCAGCCGCCTCATCTTTATTCAGATTAATGATCTTGGCCGGAATGAGCACATTTTCCAAAGCAGTGAATTCGGGTAACAAATAGTGAAACTGGAACACAAAGCCCAGGTTATCAGCTCGGAACCGGCTGAGTTGATCATCTGTCATTTTATCAGGTTGCTGCCCTGATATTTTCACCATTCCTGAGTCAGCTGAATCAAGGGTTCCAATTATATTCAGGAGAGTCGTTTTACCTATTCCGGAAGGTCCATTAATAGCAACGATCTCCCCTCTTTCCATAGTGAAGTTGATATCCTGGAGAACCTTCAGTGCTTCACCTGATCCGGTAAAAGTTTTACTGATATTTTTTATTTCAAGGATTGTTTCCATTATCTTTTCTATCCTCACATCCCGCGTGAAAAACGCAGTATTATTGAATTGATGCAGAGAATTCCAGCATCACTCAATATTCCATATTTCCAGTTTCCAATTCTCAATATTAAATATTAAATCTTAATTCTTAAATATTAAAGCTCATCGTTTATAATTAATAGCATCCAGAGGCTTCAACCAGGCTGCTTTTCGAGCTGGGTAGCGAACAGACAGGAGCACAATAAAAAATGCAACAAACCCCACAATTAGCACCTCACTCCAGTACAACTTCACAGGCAAAAGTGGTATTAAGTAAATATCAGCCGGCAAGGTGATCCACCCCCACTGGGTTTGACTCAATACCAGTAAAGAGCCGACGACAACTCCCAATAGAACTCCCAGGAAAGACACGATCAAACCCTGCAAATTGAATATTTGACGGATATTTTTTGAATGCGCCCCCATAATACGCAAAATTCCAATATCGCCTGTTTTTTCCAGAACCATCATCATCAAAGAACTGACTATGTTGAATACTGCAACCAGGATAATCAGGTTTAAGCCAATAAAACTACCCCACTTCTCCATTCGCATAGCGTCAAATAGGGTCTTATGTTGATCATGCCAGGATCGTATTTCAACATCAGGTAAAACAGCAAGTACTCTCTCTTTTGCAGCACCTGCCTTGTTGAAATCGGCAAATTGAACCTGAATGACCTGCTTGCCCGCTAATTTAAAAAGTCGGCGACCTTCATTGTAGGCGATGAAAGCCAGGCTGCGGTCAAAATCAAATATATCCGATTGGAATATTCCGGTGACGACAAAATGGCGCTGTGGAATTCTGAACAAGCCCGGTTTAGCATCCAATGGGCTGCGCACGGCAACAGTATCGCCAACCGTCAAGAAGAATTGATCTGCTATTGCCGCCCCGATGACGATACCAGGCATTTCTGCCCCAAGGATCTTAAGCCGTCCAGGTGATATTGACCCTGAACTCTGGGGTTTCAAAAGATGATGCCAACTGGTTTGGTCAACCGCTCTCACATTAAGCACCATTTTCTCATCCATGAATTCCAGGATCGCTTTTCTTTCTGTGCTGTAATAAACAGATTCAGCTTCCGGGAGTAATTGTCTCAACTCATTAATATCCTGGTCTGACTGTATGATCAAATGCGGTATAAAGTTAGTTATTCGACTGGTAACTTCATTCTCAAAGCCATTTAGAATAGCCATGGTTATGATGAGAGCGATAACTCCCAGTGCGATACCGATTATGGATATCCCTCCCACCCAACTGATATAGCGATTGCTGCGTTTGGCGAAAAAATAGCGCCGCGCCATATACCAATCCAATTGATTCATTCATCCCTCAGAGATTCAACAGGTTTTAAACGACTGGCCTGCATGGCAGGGATCATTGAGGAAAGGATGGCCAGCACCAGGATTCCACTTGAGATAATGAGAATATCACCAGCAGAAATCTGGATGTTAACCTGATCCATGAAATAAACATCGCTGGGTAGCGAAATAAGGCCAAAATTGTTTTGGAGCCAAGCCATTGTAAGCGACAGCAAGACGCCCACCAGAGTTCCAGTTAAACCCATCATTAAACCCTCCAGAGCAAATATACGCTGGATCCTTTTGCGACTGGTTCCCAGAGCTCTCAACGTACCAATCTCAGAACGCTTTTCCATAATGATCAGAATGAGGGTGCTGGAGATATTTACAACTGCCACCAGCATGATGAGACTGAAAATAACGAAGATAGGGAGTTGTTGAGTTTTCATCCAATTAAATAGGGTCTGGTGGCGATCCCGCCAGGAAATAGAAAGATGCGAATAGGGTAGAATCTCATCGATTTGGGTCATCACTGCATCGGTGAGGGCAAGATCAGTTAAAAATATGCCAAAATTATCAGTTCTGGCCGCACCGGGATACAACTCATCCATGGTGCTTAGTGAGCAGTAGAGGTAGGCTTTGTCGTAGTCAACCATGCCTGACTCATAAATAGCCTGAACGTTGGAACGGGCAATGGTGGGAAATCCCATCTGTTCTTTCAGAGAGCCCAGGTCGTACACCAGTATTGGATCATTGACCTTCACCAGTAGTTGATCAGCTAGAGCAGCGCCGATGATCAGCCCCTCTGAAGCATGTTCATCACCTTGCAAATTGCCACTAACTGAATACAACTGTTCCAGCGCCGCCTCTGGCATGGCTTCCAGGAGCGCTCCTTCGGTGATCCCATTTGCTTTGAGCATGATCTCAGCTTTTTTGATGCTGAAGATCCTTTTTACACCGGGAATATTGGATATTTCTGAAATTTGCTGATCCGTCAGATCAAATCCGGATTCGAAAAGTTTCTCGATTCGGATATGAGTATCAAAGCCAATGATTTTGGAGGTTACTACTGATTCAAATCCCCGCATAACACCCAGGGCCAGAACTAAGGTAGTGACACCCAAAGCCATGCCGATCATGGTGGTTCGCGAGATAAACGCGATAAATGGGATTCGGTGTTTACCGAAAAGGTAGCGTGTTGCAAGATAAGCTGTATAAGATTTCATCGAGTGCTGGATCAGCGTAATTCGTGCAATTAGCGGTTGCTTATAAAAATGCTACCCTTTTGCCTCAGGACGCATCTGTGGAAACAGCAATACATCACGGATAGAACGATTGCCTGTCAGCAGCATGACCAATCGGTCCAGCCCCATCCCTACGCCACCAGTTGGCGGCATCCCATACTCCATGGCTTGAAGAAAATCTTCATCCAAAGTCTGGGCTTCCTCATCACCACCGGCTCTTAGAGCTGACTGGGCTTCCAGGCGTTCACGTTGATCAATGGGATCGTTCAGCTCAGTAAAGGCATTTGCAAATTCATTCCCGGCGATAAATAGCTCGAAACGTTCCACAAAGGTGCCATCACTATCCCGTTTATTCTTTGCAAGGGGTGAGATTGCTTTGGGGTACTCTGTAACAAATGTAGGGTCAATAAGATGAGGTTCCACCAAAGCATCGAATAATGCGTCTAAAAGCTGTCCGTAGTTTGAATCAGCTGGAGCATCAATATTGTTGGCTCGACAGACCTTGAGTAATTCAGCTTCATCAGCAGTTGAGAGATTCACTTCAGCGTATTGCTGAACCAATTCAGCCATAGTGGCTCGTTTGAATGGTTTTGTTAGATCAATGGAATGATCATTATATTCAAAAATGGATTGCCCCAGATCATGGGCTAGATACTTGAAAAGGGCTTCTACCTGATCCATGAGAAAGAAATAGTCAACGTAGGCTTCATACCACTCAACGATTGTAAATTCCGGGTTGTGAGTACGATCCATGCCTTCGTTTCGAAAATTGCGTGAGAATTCAAAAACTTTTTCAAACCCTCCTATGATCAAGCGTTTCAGGTACAGTTCATCAGCTATTCGCAAATACAGATCCATATCAAGCGAATTATGGTGGGTTTTAAAAGGACGAGCTGAGGCACCACCATACAATGGCTGTAAAATGGGTGTTTCAACTTCTAGATAATCATGTTCATCGAAGAATTTCCGTATACTTTTACAGATCAGAGCTCTTTTGACGAAAGTTTCTTTTACATCCGGATTCACGATCAGATCAAGATAGCGCTTCCGATAGCGTTGTTCTTTATCCTCAAAGCCGTCAAACAACTGTCCGTCTTTTTCCTTAACATTGGGTAAAGGACGAATGTTTTTGCTCAATAAAGTAAGCTCTAGAACTTTAAGCGTTTTTTCACCGGTTCGGGTGGTCATTAAGAGACCGTTGACCCCGACAAAATCACCGATATCCAAGTGCTTGAACATGGTATAAACATCTACGCCAAGATCTTCGCGACTGAGATAAAGCTGAATTCGACCACTTCCATCCATGATATTGGCAAAGCTGGCTTTTCCCATAACCCGGCGTGACATTAATCTGCCAGCCAGTTTAATACCTTCCTGGCCTTCAATATCTTCAAATTGATCGATTGCTTCAGTCACTGTATGACTGCGATCATAGTTGTGCGGATAAGGATCAATACCGTCCGCTACAAGCGTTTTTATCTTTTCTTTGCGTTGATCGATGATCTCATTTAGTGTGCGTTCACTCATGCGGAGTCTTTCCCCATTTGATTCAATAAATATGCTTTGATAAAGCCGTCAATATTGCCATTCATAACTGCCTGTATATTACCGGTTTCATGTTTTGTGCGGTGATCTTTCACCATGGTATAGGGATGGAAAACATAGGATCGGATCTGATTCCCCCAACCGATCTCAGTTTTGGATGACGCCATCTGATCCATCTTGGCTTGCTCTTTTTCCTTCTCCAGCTGGTAGAGTCTGGCTTTGAGCAACTTCATGGCTGTTTCTTTATTTTTGTGTTGGGATCTCTCATTTTGACATTGGACGACCACACCGGTTGGCGCATGGGTCAGACGAACAGCTGAATCAGTTTTATTGATATGCTGCCCTCCTGCTCCACTGGCCCGATAAGTATCCACTCGAACTTCGCTCATATCAATGACAATTTCTATTTCATTATCATAAATCGGATAGGTGAAAACTGAGGCAAAAGATGTATGACGGCGGGAATTAGAATCAAAGGGACTGATACGCACCAACCTGTGGACCCCGTTTTCAGCTTTTATATAGCCGAAGGCATAAGCCCCCTTCACCTCTATCGTTGCATCTTTCAAGCCTGCTTCATCACCTGGCAAATAGTCCAGAACCTTCCAGTTCCACCCCTTGTTATCAAACCAGCGGGTATACATCCGGAAGAGCATTTCCGCCCAATCCTGTGATTCGGTACCACCGGCACCTGGGTGGATGGTCACAATACAATTCAACGAATCATCTTCATTACTGAGCAATTGCTGGAGTTCGTAGTTATCCAGTGTTCTTTTAAAAGTGTGGAGAGATTTTTTCAGGTCAGGAGTCAGGCTTTCATCATTATCCTCAGTAGCCAGTTCGAGGAGAATATCGACATCTTCCTCACAAGCCAGCACATTTCCCCAGTCGGAGACCTGTCCTTCAAGAAGGTTGATATTTTTCAGCGTTGTTTGAGCCTGGGTTGAATCACTCCAGAAGTCATCTTTAATTGAAAGGGCTTTTAACTCATCGAGTTCAGTATTGACCTTGGTCAGGTCAAAGATGCCCCCTGAGCGTATCCAGACGCTCCTTGAGTCCATTCAGATCATCTTTTATTTCTTCAAACATGATTTATTGTGACCTCGTGTAGAGGTAATAACCATTGATGAGTGTGACACCCAAATTAATGTATGGTGTTGCCGTGCTGAGTATGCGCCAGATCGTGCCTTTTACAATGACCGTGTCATTGGGATATATGACGGGAATGTATTTATCATCACCAGTCTCAAGAAAGGCTTCAAGATCCGAAAACACGATACGATCCTGACCTTCCTGTGCATGATACCGAATAATCTGGATATTGCTGAGTTTTGCTTTATCTGTCGGTCCACCAACATAGCTTAATAATGAGATCAGGTCGGCGTCACTGGGAACTATGGTCATCCCTGGTTTTTTTACTTCACCCCAGACCCGGATAGTCATGCTTAACTTTCCTGTTTCCGGATCAATGATATATCTTGGATCTGATGATCTGCTACCATCATTTTGAGCCCAGACAATCTGAACCAGAAAGAGCATTGTAAGGATAATTATCAGTTTTTTATTCAAGGTATACCCCTTTAAAATTCCATATCATCTAGAAATGGTAATT
>JAYEKW010000055.1 GCA_034716895.1 Candidatus Neomarinimicrobiota bacterium | reverse complement strand
AGATTTTAAAGAATTTCATATTGGTGGAGATGTACTGGTTGTATATTATGTTGAAGACGACATTATCAGGTTAACGAGAATCGGCACTCATTCTCAGATATTTAAATAGCCGCAGATCCAGCATCTGACCGCTGACATCTGACTTCTGACCCTCTTTACCCTGCCCTGTGCAGCTCCACAGTCCACCATGATGTTGAGTCCATTGGCCCTTAACAGATGGCAGGAGCCGGTTACCTGGTTTTCAGCCCTAAGATGAAAAATGGTTGGAAGTGGTGAGGACATTAAGCCATCAGCTACGAGTCAATATAGGATTTTTGTCTGAATACTGTTCACCGCTAAGGCGCCCCAGTACCATCTTCCGGAGCTACGGGGTAAACAAAGAACGCTAAGGAACGTACAATAAATAACTTGAACAAATTAATGTCTTTTTTGCCGTCTTCTTCGTTGCTCGTCGATCACATAACCCGTTATGCTCGCTCCTCGCGCCTTGAATACAACAAAAAATCCTATTAATTTTCAGACTTTTCCAGCCCAATTCCAAGCCCAGATATTCCGTCGTTCCGAGCCATTTTTTTTATTAACTAGGCTGTGCTCTCGTCCCATATAGATTGACAATCAAGCGGAATCACTACAATATTCAGAAATATTATGATAACTGCCTGAGAAAATATCTGTACATAGACTTGATGCCAATTCTTCTTATCAGTACACAGACTAAGTACACAGACTATATGGGCAGCTAAACGCTACTAACCTATTGGTTTTACATCACTTTACATCACTTACCTGTCGTGCTATTATCCTGCTTACATGAATTTGGGAGTTTTTGCAAGAAAACGCTTGATAACTGTCTTTTAATAGGATACTTTATGTATGTACTTATAGATGGAAATATTTGGCATATTGACTACTTTTATTGTATACAGATAGGTTGAGCCTTGATGACTCCGAAGATTTTCTGTTAACATACTTAGTGCCTGAACGAAAACCCCCGATTTTTAAATCGAGATTAATAATCTCAGTAAGTTACAGTCACAATTAGAAGTTTTTTTGTCATTTTTTGAAACGAAGATTTTTGGCGACCGATCCATTTTTGGCGATTTGTCAAGTAATTCCTTGATGTATCGTCTCAAAAATGACAATATTCTGAAATCTTCGTTTCAAAAATCCATCATTATTATTTAAAACAATAGGTTAAGGAGTTTTCGTTCAGACACTACTTAGATGGTGATCGGCATGACATTAAGAAAAAACTTGTCACAATGTTCAAGCAACGCAAAGATCTTGGGTTGAATCGAGTTTCCTGGTGGGGAAACTGAGGCGTACAGGTCGAGGTAAGGATCAGTTTAATTTCGAATCTCGGGCATGAAACTAACCCGTTCAAATGGCCCCGAATTGGCCTGGAAAAGTCTGATTTTTGTTCAACTTATTTATCTCCCGTTCCTAAGTTTAATTCCTTGCCCCGTTTCAGGATCTGTTTTCCTTCCAGCTCATACTTTCAATCAGTTCTTTTGTTTGTTTAATGTGTGCTCTTGTCGATGCCCCAAATAATATGGACTGGATTCGTTTTTGAGCACATACATATTCTATTGCTTCGTGAGGCGAGATAGATCCCGCCGCCAATACCTGCATTGCTATCGGCCGAAAATTTCTCTCTTGAATTACTGTTTCATAGAGGTGTTTACCGCCTGACATTCTAAAACCTATCTTGTTTATAGAACTGCTGATTATAGGATTCTCAATTCCACACTCTTCGAGCTTATCTAAAAGAAGCGGCATATTCATAGTAATAAATCCTGCTTCCGCCCCATATTTTTCCTTGACATGCTCTGTAAAAGCAACAAAGAAATCCTTCATCCCCAGACCCAACAACAGGTCAGTGACCACATTCTGCAGAAAGATTACTTCAATATCTAGCCCCTTGAACATTGTCATTTCTGCATCCACCAACAATTTCATCATGCTGATAAAGTCCTGTTTGGCTACTGCCATACCTCCCCTTGCTACCGTACCGAGTATGCTCCCAGGCATAAAACGTTTCAAGGTACCTATGATCCCCAGCTCGGTTACAGCGTTTGCATACTTATGAGCGTAAGGCATACAGGGGTATATCTTGAAATCCTTGTAACGCTGTTTATCTGCTCGAATAAAATCGCACACCTCTGCAATGCGATCATGGGTTGTGCACATGAATGTATGAATCCCCAAGTCATACACAATGTCCAGCACGTCCATGACTGCCCTGGTATCCTTAAAACGCATGGCCTGAGCCCGGGATTTTTCATCAGACATATGGTTGACCGCAAAAAACTGGTTGTCTCCAAAAATCACTCTATCCATAAGATCAAACCCTCGCCATTGCGTCATTCTTGAGTAAATTGACTATGTTGTCAGTCTGTAATGCACCGGCAAATGAATTGATGTTGTCCCTGTTGTTTGTCTTGATGCACTGAATAAAGTGATCGATCTGGGCGGAATATTCCTCACCCCGAAGGTAAAACCATACATCTTGCGACAAGTCGGTGACGTAACGCAGATTCCATCCCTTCTCCAGCTTGGCACCTGCTTGCTCATCGCGAAGGTAAATTTTGCACTCCTGCGCATCCGCAATAATTTTACCTCGCTTACCAAGAATAGTGACCTGGGTTGACATTTTGCGATAGGTCTCGTCACTCCAGTTCACCGAAAGCTGGCCGCTAAGGCCATTGTTATACAAAAGGGTTGCATAAACTGCGTCATCAACACCTTTGGAATAAATCTTCTTCAGAACACTCCCGGAAACGCTGTCAGGATTTCCTAATATAAACTGGACCAAATTAATGACATGGGAAGCATAATCATATAAGCATCCTCCCCCCTCAGCCATATCAGAGCGCCATGTACCCCCTTTTTCTTTCAGAACTACCGGACCATACGCCTCTCCGAGGAAATGATAGACTTCACCAATAGTATTGTCTCTGACCAGGTCCCTAACCTTCTGAAAGGTTCCGATAAAACGATTATGATACCCTACCTGGTTTACCAAATTATTACGCTCGGCAATTGCAACCATTTCCTGGCCGTCATCAATATGCAGACAGAATGGTTTTTCAACAAAGATATGCAGATTACGCTTTAATGCATACCGCACCATATCAGCATGAAATTTCGTAGGAGTAGCGACAATTACGCAATTCAGATTACACGTATCGATCATTTTCTTGTAATTTTTGAAACACTTAATACCAGCGTATTTACCGATACATGACAACACAAACTTCGAAGTATCGCAAACAGCCACAAGATCAACTTCAGGATGGGTATTGACAATTGAGCAATGGGAAATCCCCATTTTACCCAAGCCAACAAGACCGGCTTTAATCATATAATCTAGTCTCCTTTTATACGTTATTACCCAGCAAAATGGACTTTATCATTTCATAGGCCTGCTGCCCTTTGGTCAGCAACTCCTTGCTTGGCGGTTTTTGCACACAGTTTTTGAGATATTCAAGAGCGAAGTCTGCATCAAGATCAGGCCGGTGAATCATCTGATCGATACTTATTAAATATTTGTCAACATCAAGCAAATCGTCCTGATAAACTGAAATGGTCGGGATACCCAGCACAGCCATTTCGCGCGTCATCGTGCCACCTGCACCGATGAACATGCTGCAATCCTGAACAACTTCCGCTAATCCCATCGGTTTATCCAAGATGGTAATGCGGGAAAAATCGGGTCTTCTATAATGTACTGCCTGAGATTCGCCTCGGGGAAGAAGAACAACTTTGACGTGTTCCTTCAACCCAAGCAATAAAGAGTCCATAAAATTCAGATCCCCTTTATAATACTGCGCGGTCCATGGCTCAGGCCGGACAAACACAACTTTTTCCTTTTTTTCATTTTTCTCATTTCTAGCAAATTCTCTCCTACTAAGATCTGCCAGATTCCATAAATAAATCCCTTCTTTTACGCCAGGGTACTGTATAATTTTCACATTACTTGCCCCTTGTTTGTGGATGCGCTGTCGATCTAGAAATTCAGGAATCATTATGGTATCGGCAGCAAGAAAGGCCGGCACATTACCAACTGCATGCTCATTATCGTTCAAATAGATAGATCGACATCCAAGAAGACAGGAAACCGCAGGAGAGTGAAATGAACTGTGTGAAATCGCCACATCTGGTTTCCGGCTGCGTAAGTACTGATAAAGCTGAACAACCCGTACCGGATAACCCAAAATTTTATTTAATAAGTTGGCACCGTAATGTCGGCCAACCACTTCAAAAGATAAATGGTGAAGCTTCAAGAGATCAATCGTATTAGCAAGCAGCCGGCAAGTGATTATGATTTCATGATCTTTTTCCAGATCTCGAATCAGAGAATAAAAAAAATTAATGTGCGGTGAATTTGATAGGTCAAACCAGATTCGCATCTTTT
>JAYEKW010000054.1 GCA_034716895.1 Candidatus Neomarinimicrobiota bacterium | reverse complement strand
AAGTATTAAAGTTATGAACAAGGTCATTTTAAACAGTATTATTTACATCTGTGAGTGATAATTTTTGATAAGCATATATTTTATTAAACTTTGTGTCTTGGTGACTTAGTGGCTATGAATTATTCAGACTAAGGCACTATGTTCTACAAAATCCCTGAATGGCTCTTTGAGCCTTTGCTTGTCCGGCGTAGCTCTTCGAGCGAAGATGGATGTCTTCGTGGCAAAAGAACTTACACTGCTGCAAGGTGATGACTCTTGATGCAACCGGCTATCTCAGGCCAGCTAAATATCTTGATGTTGATTTAGTGCAGTTTGCTCAAAAAAGGTTCGGGGTATTGCCATTTTCCTGCCATTTTCAATTTTGACCTTCTCGTATCCCCATTAGATTCAAAGCTGGAATATTTGCATAAGGATCTACTATACATGAAACCAACTGCCTTCAATGCCATACACAAAGCTTTAAATGCAAAAATGGTCGGTTTTGCCGGTTACGAAATGCCCATACAGTATGAAGGCATCATGACTGAGCATCAACGAGTCAGGGAGCAGGCTGGTCTTTTTGATGTTTCCCACATGGGCGAATTTTGGGTATCAGGTCCTCAAGCTCTTGAATTCGTTGAGTATGCGACTGTCAATAATGTGGCTTCACTAGCCCCTGGACAGATTCAATATTCTTCGATGTGTCTTGAGCATGGTGGTATTGTCGATGATCTGCTCGTGTATCGATTTAAAGATCGATTTATGCTGGTAGTGAATGCCTCAAATCTTGAAAAAGATTTCAATCACCTGTTGGAACTCTCGCAAAAATTTGATGTTGAACTGCAAAATGGCTCGGATGGGATAGCATTGCTGGCGATTCAGGGACCTCAATCAAAAAATATTTTAAAGAAATTGAGCTCAGCTGATCTGGATGCTCTGGAATTCTATCATTTTGGCATTGGCAATATCAATGGAGCCGATATGATCGTTTCTCGAACCGGCTACACCGGTGAATTGGGATATGAGCTATATCATGATCCTGAAAATTCTGAGGATCTGTGGCAGGCACTCATGACGGCTGGTGAGGAATATGGTCTGGAACCGATCGGACTGGGAGCCAGAGATACCTTACGCCTGGAAATGAAATTTTGTCTATACGGCAATGATATTGATGAAACTACCACACCTCTGGAAGCCCGATTAAGTTGGGCCATGGATTTGAATCACGGAGACTTTTTGGGTCGGGATGCCCTGTTGAAGCAAAAAGAAGCAGGTGTTAACCGGTTTCTGATCGCCTTTGAAATGCAGGATAGGGGGTTGCCTCGTAATGGGTATGAACTCTATGCCGGCTCTGAAAAAGTTGGTGTGGTCACCAGCGGTGGGCAGAGTCCCACATTAAAAAAAGGCATCGGTCTGGCTTATGTGAATAAACCTTATCACAAGATCAATACAGAGCTGGAGATTGATATCCGAGGTAAACGCTTGGCAGTTAAGATCGTGAAACCACCATTTATTAAGAAAAAAACAAGTTAAGTCGATGACCTCCAAAAAGAAGATTATCAGTTTGGCAGATAAAAGCCGGGAGATCCTGGGTATTCTCACCATGGTCATTGGGCTATTTGTACTGCTAAGTTTGATCAGCCATGAACCTACCGAGGAATTAAGCATCATGTCTGGTGTCCATTTTTATAACTGGATGGGCTATATTGGCATCTTCATATCTTACATTCTGTTTAAAATGTTTATTGGGTGGGCATCCCTGGTTATCGCGATTCTGATCGGAGTCTGGGGGTATGTGATCTTTGCTGAAAAAGAGTTCCAGCCAGTTTTCAGGTTCACCGGGTACAGCTTAAGTTTGTCACTGGTATTTATTACGCTTTTCAGTCTTATAGCGGATAAGAGTGCCATGACCAGCGAAAACCTATTTCGCCATGCTGGATATCTTTCAGTAAATATTGCTCACCTGCTCAACGATTTTTTGGGATTTACTGGAACCCTATTGATCCTCGTTACTGCTATTCTGGTTTTGATCCAGGCCTGGAGAGGATTTTCATTCCGTAAGCTCAATGAATGGATCGAAGACCGCATTTCTGAGATAAAAAATAAATTTAACAGTGCCGCCATGCAACGCGCCAAAGCGAAAGATCTTAAAGGCAGGGCTCAGGCACCCATCCAACGCGAAGAAACTGTCGCGCCAAAACCTCCAACTTCCCCCACAGCAATACCACAGGAAAAAAAGTTTGAATCGCCACCCATTCAACAGGAAGAGTCTTTACCGAAGAATCTGGGAAGAGCACTGCAGACCACCCTGAGACCAAATGAGATCGAGATCGAGTCCGCTATTGTGGAAGACGAGGTTGATTATGATGAGACACAGGTAAAGGTTCCCAAGCGTGAATACAAATTGCCATCAGTAGATATACTTACTGAACCTCCGCCCATCTCAGCTGGTCAATCCAGAGATATCCTCATCAGGAAAGCTGAACTTTTAATCCAAACTCTGGAAACCTTCGGTGTGGATGGCCGGGTCACAAACATTGCCCCCGGTCCGGTGATCACTCGCTATGAGGTCGAACCCGGTCCCGGTATTCGGGTGGCCAAAATTGCCAATCTTTCAGATGATATTGCCCGGGTTATGGAAGCCCAGAGCGTGCGCATAATAGCCCCTATCCCTGGTAAGAACTCAGTGGGAATCGAACTGCCCAATGATGAGCCCGAGATCGTTTATTTTAAAAGCGGCATCAATTCACAAAAATTCTCTGAACCAGATTCGGTTCTTACTATTGCATTGGGCAAAACCACTTCAGGTGAGATATTTGTAGCTGATCTGGCAAAAATGCCTCACTTGCTAGTTGCCGGAGCGACTGGATCCGGTAAGTCGGTGTGTATCAACACGATCATTAGTTCCATACTCTATCGCGCAAGACCTGATCAGGTCAAATTTATCATGATTGATCCTAAAAAACTGGAACTGTCAACCTATAAACGACTCAAGGGATATCATTTAATCACCAGCGAAAGCATTGATGAATATGTGATCACCACTCCCAAGAATGCTATTCATGCTTTACGATCAGCCGAGTTGGAGATGGAAAAACGTTATAATCTTTTATCCAAACAGACCGTGCGCAATATCGATCAGTACAATGAGCGTGCCTCTAGAGAGGGCTATGACCCCTTGCCCTTCATCGTTGTGTTGGTTGATGAATTGGCTGATCTAATGATTACTGCCGGCAAGGAGATTGAAGAGCCCATCGCTCGGTTGGCACAGATGGCTCGAGCTGTTGGTATTCATTTGGTCATCGCCACTCAGCGTCCCTCAGTCGATGTCATCACCGGTGTCATCAAAGCGAATTTCCCCACCCGAATTGCGTTTAAAGTTGCTCAGAAGAATGATTCCCGAACCATTTTGGATCAGAATGGTGCTGAAAAATTATTAGGACGAGGGGATATGCTGTTATTGGCTCCTGGGGCACCGGCTCCGGTTCGCCTGCACAATGCCTTTGTGACTCTGGAAGAGATAGAAGACGTTCTGGATCATATTCAAGAGCAGCCTAAACCTGAGGAAGAATTGTTGCCGGGAATCGTTGATGAATCTGATCCCACTATTGCTGGTGATAGTGCCGATGCCGAACGGGATGTGCTTTTTGACGAGGCCTATCGTCTGGTTGTTCTGCACCAACAAGGATCAGTGAGCATGATCCAGCGTCGCTTACGGGTTGGTTATGCCCGGGCGGGTCGGTTAATTGATGAGCTTGAACGCGCCGGCGTAGTAGGACCCAATACAGGGAGTAAGGCTCGAGAAGTTCTGGTTGGTCCAGAAGTTCTGGATAATCCTTCGTTCGATGAAGATATCCTTGATGACTAAGTTCAGACACTGTTAATATTCCAGATGGTCAATAAAAAAAGCAACATCTGGAATCTTCTATTGCGAAAATATCTACGTATAACAATTATTGGAATATTGCTGATCGCACAGGGTTGGGCAGGGAAAACTCCGCAACAGTTGAATCAGGTTATTGATCATTTCATGAAAATGCAGTCCAGCAGTCTGGAGATCAGTCAGGTCATTGATTGGCGATTCATGGGCAAAAATGATTCGATCACACTCAAAATGGACATTAAGGCCGATCGCAATTTTCATTTGACCCTGGATGCATTTGGGATGGAGATTTTTGTTACGGAGAATGAAATGATGACTATCAATCATGTCCGACAGCAGATCATTTATGAAAATGCCTCCCCTGATGAGCTTTTAAAACAGCTTTTTGTAGGTGGTGATCTTAGTGATGCCAGATTTAAACGTGAAGAAATAACTGGGAATGGGTTAAAACGCCTGGATTTTCGGTTTTCCGGAGATTTTTCTGATTGGGAAAGCCTCTCCGTTGTCCTGGATGCCAACGATGATCTTAAACAGATCATTCTAGTCGATTACGATGGGAATAAATATCTGATCACGCTTAACTATCTTAAAAATTATCATGATTTTGTTTTACCGAATATTCAAAAAGATTTTCTGCATTACCAAACTGCAGATTTAAGGGATTAATAATGCAGTTTTCAAAACTAGTGAAAGAGCACCCTCTCAAATTTATCATATCAGTGGCAGTAAGTCTGGGATTGGTTTATTTCTCGTTCAAAGATCTGGATTGGGACTCATTCTGGCTGTCGATACGCTCGATTAACTATTGGATACTGGGTGGTGGCGGGCTGGTATTGATTTTTAGCAATGTTGTTCGTGCTGCTCGCTGGAGAATATTGTTGATGCCGCAGAAAACAGTCAAGCGGATCCATTTGTTTGAAGCAACCATGATGGGGTATATGGGGAATAATGTGTTACCCTTTAAGCTGGGAGAAGTACTCCGGGCTGTGGTTGTTTCCAAACGCCATGGGATCAAGGTCAGTGGGGTGGGGGCTTCTATTGTAGTTGAACGTGGATTGGACATGTTCTCATTTTTGGTTTTAGCCGGTATTTATGGAATGGTAGTGCCTTCGTTTGAAGCGGCAAATTTGCTTTCAGGTTTGGGATTGGTCGCCATAGTGGTTGCTCTGGTTTTTGGGTTTTGGGTAAACAAACACCACGATCGTTTCTTTGGACGAATTGAAAAGTGGTCCCAGAAAATGGTTGATAAAGGGCACCCAAAACGGGCTGAACATCTCATCTCCCTATTTAAAGGTCTTGAGACCATCTGGCGTATGCCACATCCCATCCATGTGCTTAGCCAGACTCTTTTCCTTTGGTTCCTCTACTTTGTGGTGACTGTCATGGGCTTGGCATCCTTCAATTTCGGTCTGAGCATGATTGAGATTTATGAGGTCTCTTTTATTCTATTGATTTTCACGACTCTGTCGTTGGCGATCCCGGCCGCACCAGGGTATGTGGGCACCTATCATGGAGCTGTACTGGCTGCTTTGATGATATTTAATATCGAAAGTGATCAGGCACGAGCTTTTGCTATTGTTCTGCATTTAATGAACTATCTCATTTATACGCCATCCGGTGCCTGGTATCTTATAAAAGCCGGAATGACTCTGGATCTGGCAACCCAGGGTTCTGAAAGCAAGTCGATCTAACGAGTCACCTTCGAAATGATGCAATTGGTATTAGTTGTCATTAGATCAGTCTGCCTGATCGGTGGATAAAATATTTAGAACTTAGATTTGTACGCAGCACGAACAAAAACCTACTCTGCTCTTGACAGCAGGCAACTTGTGCATTAGCATTAACGGCTAAATTTCAATATATGCTCAGTGTGAATTCACCAACTGATTTCTTGACTGATTGTGTCTGTCTATGTGGATTCCAGGGAAATAATAACTCGGAAAAAGGAGTGGATCATGAACGAATTAAATCTTACTGCAAATCTTATACTTCGCAAGCATAAAGAACAGAGCGCTTTGCCTGTGCGTGAGCGGGATTGGGAAAAGATTGAAGAGATGGTCAGCAAGATCAGCTCAACCAACCTTACATTCCAAATTCTAGCATCGCTGGTGTTTGGTGTATCCTTTTCCATTCTAGCACTGTTGTTGCTGATCATGGTTGGTGGTGCAGAAATTGAGTCGGTTGGTATGATCAGCGGCAATTTTGTAGTTTCTGCGATCGTTGGCATTGCTATGGCCCTTTTTATTCTGGCCAGACAACAACGCTCGAATACAGTACGGGCAGTTGATCGCGTTCTCAATGAAATGGATCTGGTCCAGAAGGAATTCAGTCCGGTAAATATGGCTACTGAGGTAACTGAAGAAGTGACAGAAAAAGGTACTTCGGTAGCTGATCAGTTCCTGAAGTAACGCCCCCGACAAGTCCCTTATTTTATTGGAAAAGAAAGCATGAAAAAGCTGGGAAATCTGCTTGCCCACGCATAGGTAGGCTGTTACTTTCGCACGCTTTTTCGCATCGTAAGATGCTTTAGGACTATTCCACAGTTTGTGGTGTTAAATAGTAAGTCCTGCTAAGTTGTGATTAATGGTTATAACTTCAGCATTGGTTTTTATAAGCATGAGCGATCCTGGTCAAAATGGACAGGGGAGTTCGAGGTGAAGTTTATTAAGGGGGCGATTAGCTTCCGGTTTCGCTTAGCAGCTACGCTGTGACAGGCAGGTGGTGAGGAGATACTACTCAAGAACGGGAGAGTTAATGTCCCGAGTTTTTTTTAAAGAGGGCGATATAATCAGATTATGATCAATCTCCCGGGGAAAAGATTTCTTATAAATTATGAGAGAATTTTGAACTATCATTCACCATTCAGAATTCACAACTCATAATTATAAGGGCGATTAGCTCAGGTGGTTAGAGTACTTGCTTGACATGCAAGGAGTCACTGGTTCGAGTCCAGTATCGCCCACAGGATATGAACGCGAATGGGAACATACAGATCACATACCCAGATGGCAGAGTTGAAGAACAGCCGTCTGGCATTCGTGCGTTCGAAATTGCTCAAGGAATAAACCCGCGTTTTGAACAACAATTGGTCGCTGTACGGATCAATGGTCAGGTGGTTGATCTGGCAACCGAGCTGACTGAGAATTCAACAATTGTCTTTATTAAAGCAGTTGATCCTGAAGCCCACGAAATATTATTGCACAGTACTTCTCACATCATGGCTCAGGCGGTGAAACGGCTGTATCCTGAGGTGAAAGTGACCATTGGTCCTTCCATCGAGAATGGCTTTTATTACGATTTTGATATCGAAAAACCCTTTACAGATGATCAGCTGGCTGCAATTGAAGTTGAGATGAAAAAGATCGTTGCTGAAGATCTACCGGTCAAACGCCTCGAATTATCTCGCCAGGATGCCATCAAACGCTTTGAAGCAATGAATGAGTCCTATAAGGTTGAGATTATTTCTGAACTACCTGAGGGAGAAGTGATCTCTGTCTATGAACAGGGTGAATTTATCGATCTTTGTCGTGGTCCGCACATTCCTACAACTAAACGAGCTGGTGCGTTCAAGTTATTAAGTGTCGCCGGTGCTTATTGGCGGGGTAATGAGAATAATCAGATGTTGTCCCGTATCTACGGTACTGCTTTCCCGGATAAAAAATCACTGAAGAAATATCTGCATCTGTTAGAGGAAGCAAAAAAGCGTGACCATCGCAGGTTGGGAAGAGAATTGGGTTGGTTTAGTTTTCACAATGATGCACCGGCCAACGCTTTCTTCCACGCCAAGGGAACCACTATATATAACAGTATTCTGGATTATGTCCGGGAGTCTAATACCCGTCACCTCTATGAAGAGGTAAACACACCACTGATCATGAGTGCAGAGATGTGGAAGCGATCCGGTCATTATGATAATTACCGCGAGAATATGTATTTCACCAAGGTTGACGACCGTGATTTTGCTGTGAAACCCATGAATTGTCCGGGACACACACTGATCTATGGCGATGCACCACGTTCTTATCGTGATTTGCCGATCAAGATGAGTGAATTCGGTCGGGTGCATCGGCATGAAAAGAGTGGTGTTACCCATGGCTTATTCCGGGTGCGTACCTTTATTCAGGACGATGCTCACGTTTTTTGTACTGAGCAGCAGATCCAGATTGAAGTGAGCGATATTCTGGACCAGGTCTATGAAGTTTACTCAGCCTTCGGGTTCGAAAATATACATGTTGAGTTGAGCACGAAGCCTGAAAAGTCCATTGGCTCACAAGCAGTCTGGGATAAAGCCGAAGATGCCCTGGAAAGTGTGCTTCGTTCCCGGGAGATAGATTTTCAGCTAAATCCGGGTGATGGGGCTTTCTATGGACCCAAGATTGATTTTCACATAAAGGATTCACTGAATAGAAGCTGGCAGTGTGGCACGGTTCAGGTTGATTTTTCCATGCCCGAGCGTTTTGGGCTGACTTACACTGGTGAAGATGGTAAGGATCATCAACCTGTGATGATCCATCGAGCCATTGTGGGGAGTCTGGAAAGATTTATGGGTATCCTCATTGAGCATTTTGCAGCTAGAATGCCTGTTTGGTTGGCTCCGATCCAGGTGAAGGTGATTCCCATTGCTGATCGCCACGAAGACTATGCTCGGGCAGTAGTGAAAGAATTAAGGACTGCCGGAATCCGCGTGGAAGCCAATTGGAAAAATGAAAAGATCGGTCAGAAGATTCGTCTGGCTGAGTTGGAAAAAGTGCCTTACATGTTTATACTCGGCGACCGTGAGGTTGAAGAGCAGAAAGTTAGTGTTCGTCGTCATGGTGCCGGAGATATTGGTACACTTGATCTTGCAGAAGTGAACGAACGAATTTTAGATGAAATAAGGGAGAGAACAGATCAAAAAATATAAGGTTTATGCTAAGGAGGAAGAACTCCGTATCAATGGTGAGATTGACGAACCCGAGGTTCGCCTCGTGGATGAAAATGGTGAACAGGTGGGAGTTGTACCTGTCCAGGAAGCCTTGGTGCGATCTGAAAAAGCTGAACTTGATCTGGTAGAGGTCGCTCCCAATGCTAAACCACCAGTTTGCAAACTGATGGATTATAGCAAGTTCAAGTATGAGAAAGCCAAAAAAGCCAAAGAGGCAAAGAAAAAACAAAAAGTTATTCAGAATAAGGAAGTTCGCTTTAGACCCAATATCGAAGATCACGATCTGAAGACGAAGGTTACCAAAGTAAGAGAATTTCTGGATGATGGAGATAGAGTAAAGATTACGATCATGTTCAGGGGCCGTGAAATGGCCTATCTTGATCGTGGACCTCTGCTTATGACGAAGATCATGAGTCATTTAGGAGAGGATATAAATATGGAATATACGCCGACCATGGAAGGTAGATTCCTAACAACCGTGGTCACCTTGAAAAAGGGAGGTAACTAAACGTGCCCAAAATGAAATCAAATCGTGCTGCCAAAAAGCGCTTCAAGCTAACCGGCAAAGGGAAAGTGAAGCGAAATAAAGCTTTTACCAGTCACATGCAGAACAACAAATCACAGAAGCAGAAAAGAAAACTTCGCAAATCCGGTCTTTTGACAGGTGGTGATGCTGCTAAAGTGAAAAAAGTAATTTCAGTTTAAGTATTAGGAGCTATTAATGCCAAAATCAAGCAGTTCCGTCGCTCGTAAAAGACGGCACAAAAAATATCTAAAGGCAGCCAGGGGCTATTATGGTGCCCGCTCTCGTCTGTATAAGACAGCACGTGAGACGGTTGAACGCGCCTGGGTCTACGCCTATCGGGATCGGAAAGATCGCAAACGTCAATTCCGTCGCTTATGGATAGCCAGGATCAACGCTGCTGCCCGTTTGAACGGGGTGAGCTATTCCAGATTGATGAATGGTTTGAAAAAGAGTAGTATTGAACTCAATCGCAAAATGTTGGCCGAGATCGCTGTAACAGATCCAGCTGGATTTGCAGCGATTGTAGCAAAAACCAAATAGAATCTACCTTTTAAGTGAGTGTGTAGTTTAGAATGTTCGTGATCAAGGACGACCTGGGCAAAAGGGGAAACATACAACTGTATGTAAACGAGTATTTGTCAGGTGTGCAACTGGTAACGGATATTTCGGACTCCGCTGAATAAACCACAGTTAGGATAGCGTATGTCGCTTTTTAAGAAAGTCGACGAATTACGCTCAGAATTCAAGCAAGCGTTGGCATCAAGTCCAGCGCTTTCTGATTTAGAGCGGATCAAACAACAGTATTTAGGGCGCAAGGGTGTCCTGAATGACTTGTTTAAGCAAATCAAAGATGTGGAGCCTGCCCGCAAGGGTGATTTTGGCAATTTGGTCAATCGCCTTAAACAGGAAGTGCAGGAGACAATTGATAACTTGATGTCCAGCACGACTTCAGCCGGTGGGGAGTCATCCGGTTTGGATGTCAGTTTACCGGGGGTTCATTATGAGCGTGGAACCCTGCATCCCATTGAGCAGACCCTCCGCGATATGAAAAATATCTTCCACAGGTTGGGATTCTCCGTGGCTGAAGGGCCTGAGGTCGAGACCCAGTGGCGAAATTTTGATGCTCTGAATTTTCCACCTGAACATCCTGCCCGTGATATGCAGGACACCTTTTTCCTGAACAATGGTTCTGTTCTCAGGACCCATACTTCACCGGTACAGATCCGATTAATGCTGGAGGAACAACCTCCAATACGATCAATTATGCCGGGCAGGGTATATCGCAACGAAGCCATTGATGCCGGGCATTACTGTCTTTTTCATCAGATTGAAGGTCTGTATGTGGATGAGAATGTCACCCTGGGTGAGCTGAAGGCAACCCTGGAATTATTTTGTCGGGAATATTTTGGAGAAGATGTCAAGTTGCGTTTTCGGCCAAGTTTCTTTCCTTTTACGGAGCCAAGCAATGAAGTTGATGTCACTTGCTTTCTCTGCAATGGTCAGGGTTGTCGTGTCTGCAAACAGACCGGCTGGTTGGAGATTGGGGGCTGTGGCATGGTTGATCCCAACGTCTTTGCAGCAGTTGACTATGATTCTGAAAAATATACTGGCTATGCCTTTGGTATGGGTGTGGAACGCATTGCCATGCTCAAATATGGCATCAATGACATCCGTTTATTTTATGAGAACGATGTCCGCTTCTTGAAACAATTCTAACCATTAAACATAATATGCTCTTCCAGCATAGGTAAGCGACCATGAATATCTCCTACAACTGGCTCAAAGAATACATCGATATTGATCTTAGTCCTGTCGCCCTTGCAGAAAAATTGACAGCAGCTGGGCTTGAAGCAAACCTGGTTAAGCAATTTCCTGATTTTTTCAAATCGATTAAAGTAGGCCATGTCATTTCGAAGGAAAAACATCCTGATGCCGATAAGTTAAGCGTCTGTTATGTCGACCTTGGGGATGGAGAACCACATCAGATCATTTGTGGAGCACCAAATGTTGATCAGGGACAGAAGGTTTCAGTTGCCACCATTGGAACCACCTTTCCTGATGGAATGAAGATCAAAAAGGCCAAACTGAGGGGGATCGTGTCATATGGGATGATCTGTTCTGAGCGGGAGTTAGAACTTTCTACAAATCATGAAGGTATCATGGTTTTGGATACGGCTGCCCAACCTGGAATGGATATGACAGACTATCTTTCTGGAGGGGATGTCTCGATCGAGCTCGATCTTACACCGGATCGTTCGGATGCACTGGGACACATTGGTGTAGCTCGAGATCTGGCTGCCTTATTGGGCAAAAGTATCCAAAAACCTGACATTTCTCTGGTTGAGTCCTCCTTGAACACCGCTGATCTGATTTCTGTCGAGATTCTGGATGAGCAGGCTTGTCCTCGTTATGCTGCTCGATTGATCAAAGATATCAAGATATCTGAATCACCGATCTGGCTGCGACAGCGATTACAAGCAATCGGTATTCGTTCGATTAATAATGTCGTTGATGCGGCCAACTATGTTTTAATGGAGACCGGGCATCCCTTGCATACATTCGATCTCCGCTTTATTGAAGGTGACAAGATTGTTGTTCGCATGGCCAAAGAGAATGAGAAGATCACTACTTTGGATGGTAAGGAACGTGAGTTGGATGACAAAGTTCTACTGATCTGTGATGGGCTCAAACCGATTGCTGTCGCTGGGGTCATGGGTGGTGAGAATTCCGAGGTAAAGGATGATACTACCGATCTGCTTTTAGAGAGTGCCTATTTTGATCCGATAGTTGTTCGACGAGGTGCCCGGAAATTACAGTTAGCCACAGATGCGAGTCATCGCTTTGAACGAGGAACAGATCCCAATGGAGTAATCTACGCGCTGGATCGTTTAGCCGGGTTGATTGTAGAGTTAGCGGGAGGTCACATCACCCAAGGGGCAGTAGATGTATATCCTGAAGAGATCATGCCTCAGGTCATTGATTTCCGAGTTGAACGGTGCAATAAAATATTGGGGACTGACATAGCAGCACAGGACATGGCCAAAATATTTGCTGGTCTGGGAATGGTAGTTACTGCTGCGGAAAACGAAAGCTTTGTTGTGACGGCTCCCACATTTCGGCCTGATTTATCGCGTGAGATCGATCTCATAGAGGAAATCGGTCGAATTTTCGGCTATGATAATATCCCAACTCCAGAGCATTTCAGCATTTCAAATAAAATAAGTCCGCCAGCTCCTGATAAAATGCGTGAAAAGATCATGGATCATCTCGCCTCAATTGGCTTTAACCAGATCTACGGAAATAGTCTGGTGAGCATTGAAGAGCATCCTGTGGTTCTGGGCGATGAGGAACCCTTGATGCTGGCTAACCCATTGTCCAGGGATATGGCATCCATTCGCACTTCGCTTATGGTCGGTATGATAAAAGCGGCTGAATACAATCTGAATCGGCGCCAGGCAGACCTGAAATTATTTGAAGTCGGGCAAGTGAGTTCTGTTGACCTTAACTCAGATACAGGTGCAGGAGAACGCACACATCTCGTCCTGTTTATGGCTGGTGAGCTGCAGGTACAACAGTGGTCGCAAAAAGCTGTATCCTCTGATATCTTCCATATGAAGGGTGTCTTGAGCGCTCTATTTGCTGATCTTTTTAACGAACAATTAATATTTGCACCTGTGAAACACAAGATGTTCAATAGTGGTGTTGAAGTTATGCTCGGAGGGGAGAAGATTGGTATCCTGGGCGAGTTAAAAGAGGATGGAGATAACACTGACCAGATCTTAGGTGTTTACTGTGAGGTGAATGTTTCCAAAGATCTTGGCAAAAATAACCGCATCAAATATGAAAAAGTCCCAGCATTTCCAACAGTGGAACGAGATCTGTCCATCTTGATAGATGCTCATGTGGTTTTTGAAGATATTGATAAAATCATCAATGAAAATGCTGGTAAGTACTTATTATATAGCCGCTTATACGATATCTATGAAGGAAAATCTATTGCAAGTGGCAAAAAAAGTCTTACATTTCGACTGGTTTTTCAAAATCAAAAGAGAACGCTTACAGAAAATGAGATCGATAAAGATTTCAAGCGTATCCTCAAAGGATTGGAAGGCGCGTACAACGCCACATTAAGAGAGGCAATTTAGTGATCGAAGACGCCCTAAGTAAGTTTGAAGACAAGGTGAGATTACTGGTCGCTCATGTGAGTTTATTAAAAAAAGAAAACCTTTCCCTTCGTAATCAGATCATAGAGCGTTCAGCAGATGGTACAGTTGGAAATAGAACTGCTGTTCGCGGAAAGCTGAATAGTTTGATTGAAATGATCGATGCGGAGCTGGAAGTTTTATGACGCGGATTCTAGCCTGTGTGTGAAATGAATAAGTGAACGATGTAATGCATGCAACTGATAACAATACAGTACAAGTCACAATCTACGGTAAGTCTTATACGATCAAAGGTAAGGCGGATTCAAGCTATATCACTGGTGTTGCTAATTATGTCGATATGAAAATGAGAGAAGTTGATGATGGCGCAAATTCCACTCAAGAGGAGGGAAAGGTGGCCATTTTGGCTGGAATGAATATAACTGATGAGTTATTTACATCCCGTCAGGACAAAGAGAAATTAGAAAATCGATTCGATGAGCGCTTGCAGGTACTCACCGAGCTCATTGACGAAACACTTAGCACTTAAGGCATCGAATTCCAAATAGCGGTGTGATCACACCGCTTCCTGTAAACAGGCATAAAGCTTCCAAAGGTCTTCATTCTATATGAAAGGTGATACCTATGGATTTTGCATCTATCCTTCCGGTTCTGGCAGTCATGCTGGGATTTGGAGTCGCGATACCCCTCGTCTCTTATTCTTACAAAAGTAAAGCAAAAAGTGCCGGAACTTTAGCAGAACAGATTCTGGCATCTGCTGAGAAAGAAGCTCGGACAGTTGTCAAGGAAAAACAGCTGGAAGCCAAGGATGAGGCTCTCCAGATCATCCGGAAAGCTGATGAAGAAGCCCGTGTAAAATTCCATGAGATCCGGGAATCTCAACGAAATATATCTAATCGTGAAATGAAGTTAGATAATAAATCAGAAGCTCTGGATCGCAAAGAACTGGATATCCGGAAAGTTGAGGCAGAGGCTTCGCAAGCCCTTAAAGAAGTCAATGCTGAAAAAGTTCGGTATGTCAATATGGTTCAGCAAGAGAACATCAAGTTGGAACAAATTGGAAAAATGACCCAGGATGAGGCCAAGAACATGCTCATCGAGAATCTGAAAGAGGTAGCTGTTTCTGAGGCCGCTCAGGTCACCAAGCAGATCAGGGAAACGGCTGTTATGAATGCCAATAAAGAAGCTAACAAGATCGTTATCTCAGCTATCCAGCGTTCTGCAGCTGACCACACAGCTGAGTCAACCGTCTCAGTAGTGGAGCTGCCATCTGATCAGATGAAAGGGCGGGTCATTGGTCGTGAAGGGCGCAATATCAGAACATTTGAACAGCTCACTGGTGTGGAACTCATTGTTGATGATACTCCTGAAGCAGTTGTCCTCTCTGGATTTGATCCAGTTCGTAGAGAGATCGCCAGAGTTGCTTTGACCAATCTGGTGCAGGATGGTAGAATTCATCCAGCGCGGATCGAAGAAATGATCAAGAAAGCCACCAAAGAGGTGGATGAAGAAATGAGAATTGCTGCCGAGGAAGCACTGGCAGAATTACACCTACCCGTTTTTCATGCTCAGATCATGAAACTCATCGGGCATTTAAAGTATCGCACGAGCTATGGCCAGAACATCCTGAAACATAGTATCGAAGTTGGGTGGCTTACTGGACTAATGGCGGCTGAGTTGGATATGGATGGTATTTTAGCACGACGGGCGGGTTTTCTACATGATATTGGCAAGGCCATTGATCGTAATACCGATGGAACACACGCTTTAATCGGCGGTGAACTCGCTCGTAAATATGGTGAGCCTGAGGCAGTTATCAATGCCATTGAATCACACCATGAAGAAGTTCCCATGACCGGTCCAATTTCAGCACTGGTACAATCTGCAGATTCTATTAGTGGCTCTCGCCGAGGTGCTCGTGGCGACACACTGGAGAGTTATATCAAACGCTTACGGAACCTGGAAGGTATTGCAACTGGATTCGAAGGGGTTTCAAAATCCTACGCGATCCAGGCTGGTCGGGAAGTCCGGGTTATGGTGGAGAGTGATAAGGTAGATGATTCCAAGGCGCAAAGTTTAAGTTTGGAGATAGCCGGACGAATCGAGGCTGAGATGACCTATCCAGGGCAGATTAAAGTCGTGGTGATTCGTGAATCAAGGAGTACTGCTCTTGCAAAATAGTCCACTGATATTAAGCGGGAAGGAAGTATCAAAAGCAGTTAAAGCTGACCTGGTTCGACGTATTGCTGTTCTCGGTGAACAGGGGATCAAGCCGGGTCTTACCGCTGTGTTGGTGGGAGATGATCCTGCCTCACAGATTTATGTCAGGTCCAAAGAGCGGCAGAGTGGCAAACTTGGGTTTCGCTCAGAGGTATTGAGATTAGTTGCCGAGACCAGCGAATCTGATCTTTTGGATGTGATCGAAAGACTTAACCAGGATCAACTGGTTCATGGTATTCTTGTGCAGTTGCCATTACCCCGGCACATTGATGATCAACGCGTGATCGAAGCTATTGATCCGGAGAAGGATGTGGATGGCTTTCATCCTGTCAGTGTTGGTAAACTGGTTCTGGGATTGGAGGGGTTCGTATCCTGTACACCTGCAGGTATTCTTGAAATCCTAAGTTATTATAATATTGTTACCGAAGGACAGCATGTTGTTGTTGTTGGTCGTTCAAATATTGTAGGGAAGCCAATGGCTAATCTCCTGATCCAGAAACGAGTATTGGGGAATGCCACAGTGACCCTGGTTCATACAAGGACCCCTGATATGGGGATACACACACGACAGGCGGATATTTTGGTAGTTGCAGCTGGTGTTCCTGGATTCATTGGGGCAGATATGGTAAAAGCTGGAGCGGTTGTCATCGATGTGGGTATCAATCGGGTTGCTGATGATACACTTGAGAAGGGCTACCGGTTGGCAGGGGATGTGGACTTCGAGGCTGTTAAAGGAAAAGTCTCGGCTATTACTCCGGTTCCTGGTGGTGTGGGTCCTATGACCATTGCCATGTTGCTCTCAAATACAGTTAAATCAGCGGAGAATAGCTTAAAATAGATTTTGCAAGGGCTAGGACTGAGTATACCTTGGCTCGCTTTTTACAACCCAGTAGCTTCCGTCTTCGTCCTCCGGACTTCGCCGGACAGGCAGCTTCGCTACGGGGTTTGAAAGGATATGAATAGATAGCAGTTATTGACGACTATCTACACCATGCGCCCGTAGCTCAGCTGGATAGAGCGCTTGCCTCCGGAGCAAGAGGCCACAGGTTCGAATCCTGTCGGGCGTACACAAAATCTCATATACCTGTGGCATGTAGGGTGTATCGCGTTCGATCCGGAGTGTAACGGAGGAAGGCGAGGGAGCCCCGAAAGGGCGACGCTCAGCCAATCCTGTCGGG
>JAYEKW010000053.1 GCA_034716895.1 Candidatus Neomarinimicrobiota bacterium | reverse complement strand
GGGTTATAAAAACCTTAAAAAAGGAGGGCTTTAGCCCAACAATACTGGGCTAAAGCCCTAGGTAATAGTAGGTTATCATACCCCCAAGCTAAAGCATGGGGTAAGCGTTGTCCTTATTCTCACACAGTCTCTATACCCTTATATCCCTGACATCCTCGTCTCCAGGTACGCATTTAGGGGAAGAACCTAAAAAAACAAGGACATGGATCTCGTCGAAATGTTCTTACCTCGTCAACAATCTTCTGGCTTCGATGCACACACCAAACGGGTTTAGAGTAACTTTTTTACTACCCGAGCCGGATTACCAGCAACGATCACATCAGCCGGAACATCCTTGGTGACCACAGAGCCAGCACCGACAGCTGTGTTTTGACCAATTGATACGCCAGGTAGAATAATGCTATGGGCGCCGATCCGGACATTCTTATCAATAAAGATATTTGCTGCACTGCCGGAATGAGGTTTATGGGGATTAGACATAGAGCTGGAAAAATGATCTGATGTCATGAAAACATCTGGACCCACCATAACCCCATCCAAGAGGACGATCTTGGTGTCAGGTCCAGCATAGATCCGGTTGTTATGGTTGATCAGACAATTCTTACCGAGGCTGATATTCTCAGGGTAGGCAAAAGCAGCAGAGGGGGAGATCGTTGTGCCGGAACCCACCTCAGATAAGCGGGGGATCGCCAGAACGTTATCGTGGATAAAAAAGCGGAATCGTTTGAGGCTTTGTCCCCAATAGACGGGAGAAAACAAAACTTGCAACAACAATAAAAATCGATTCAACACGTCAAGGCTCCATTCATTTTAAGAAGTTAGACTTTCCGGAGCTTGTCTCAAGGATTTTGATATCGCTACTCCGACAGGCGGGACAAGGAAAGGCTTTAGTTTAAAGCGGGAAAACCAATTTCTTCCAGGGAACAGAAATGGACCCCGCTCCCGTTTGATCCGGCGGGTTGATCTCCACGGCAAGCAGCTGGTCATGATAATAAAGAACCGTTCTGGCTGGTTCGGAACAGTAAACAGTCAAGCCTTGTAATGCCTCTCTATCAAAGGAATAATTATTACCCGGTAAAATATGAACCGAAGTTAACCCTGACTTTTGGCGAATCTCCAGAGTAAGCTTTTCAGTTAGATCGGCATATTGAAGCAAACGAGCCGAAGTCGTTACTAACAGATCTCTTTTTTGGCTGAAATCTGCCAGGATTTGGAAGCCCCGCTCAACGGCGGCAGGCAGGGGTCGGCCTTCAGGAAGATTTTCATTCATATGAGTATAGAGTAGCATAAAACCGGCGCTGTTTACTAACGAAGCTAAATTAGCTCGCGTAAGCTGAAGAGCCAGATCATCAATATCCGTATTTTTTACTTCACCAAACCGGGAAATAAAGCGCTGAAACTCTTTGAATTGATTTCCATCCTCAAGCTGCGTATTGATCAAAAGTTTATTGTCCATACTTGGTAAGGGACGGTCAAGATTACGATACTTTGTTTGCAAAAGGAGGTTTTGAGCAAGTTGTTGCAAACGATTGCCTCGTGTGAAAGCAGCATCTTGACCACAGACATGAGTTGTTCGTCCTGCCCAGAAATAGCGCGTCCCATGCTCTTTTAGCAGGTCGAAATGGTAGGCTTTTTCGGTTGGATTGGCCCCGTGAAAAGCCGGATAATTCCCCAGTTTTTGATGATTCCTGTCATTTCCATGATTGACCCAGACTGGGAGCCTCACCCCGTGACGATCAAGCTCTTCCAGGGCTTTTTCTGCAAAGGACCGTTCAAACCCACCGGTGTTAAAGTTTCCATAGGAGTGCAGTGTATCGAGATGGCCGGAAGCCCAGAGTTCACGACAGATCGGGGCAAAATCGGTCTCGCTGGTGGAGGTTCCTTTGAAATAACTGATCTGCTCCTGGTCTTCTGCATTAAAGAACCAGAAACTGTTGGAGATCTCCAATCCCAACCCCCTGCCATAGCAGGTCTCCAGCTCAGTGTTTAAGTATTTCATAAACTCCAGATAGCCCGGGAGCGAAACAGCATGATCCACATCGCTGCTGATAGCGAACATGGCTTTATAGGGGTAAGGAAATTTCCTTAAAGAGATCGCTTGGTCAGAATTTGGATTCACGACCTCAATCTATTCGGAACAAAAAGAAGGTGGTAGGGTTTTTAAGGGTGCATTTACGGTGGGCTGGCCGACATAGTGCTTCCCCAGGCAAAGATTGGCTTTAATTTCAACAGGACAATTCGACTGAATCATTTGTGTGGAATATCAAGCCGTAATTTTGGTAAACTGAATTTTAGCAAGGACCCTATCAACAGAATGAACACCGGACTTACATTCTCAATCATCCTACCGGTCTTAAACGATCAGGAGAATCTGGATAGGATTCTTGACCAGTTCTCCAAAAATTCCTGGGATGGAAACTGGGAACTTATCGTGGTGGATGATGGCTCCAGCCAGCCCCTGAGCCTGGGGGTTGATCCGCAATCCCATTGGCGAATTCTAAGAAACAGCGAAAACCGGGGTGTCGCAATATCCAGGAACCGAGGAATAGACAAAGCCAAGGGTGAATACATCATTTTCCTCTCAGTCTTTCTTTCCATACCAGACGATTATATCCAGCAGATAACAGGGTTCACCAAAAAGGTCAAATTCGATTTTGCCCAACACCTGATTGTCCTCGAGCAGAATATCAAAGCCACCCAATTTCAGCGTTTTCTTGGCGCTCACGCCGAACGGATCGATCCGTCTTCAACAAACCTGGCTATTACCAACTGCCAATTTGCCGCAGCAGTGGTAAAAGCTGAGACCGTGAGAGCGGTAGGAGGGTTTGATGAATCAATGCAGCATTACGGGGGTCACGAGTTGGATCTGATCTATCGCCTGGATCAAGCTGGCTATAAGCGACGAGTATTGATTAATGATATTGTACTACAAAGGGTCAAGCTTGAGGAACATAAACGCATTCAAAATCGATTAAGAGAATATGGTCAGGTCGGGCTCCCAAATCTGCTAAATAAACATCCCGAGCTTACACCGATGATATTGAAGAAACCGATTCTATGGACCCTGTTTTCACGTGTTGGGTTTTCCCGTTGGCTTGAAAACCGACTTGGCGGTCTAATTGATTCAAATCAGCCGCTCAGCTTATTTACTTACAGATTATATTTACACATTTTAATGAGGAATGCATGGGACGCCCGCTGAAAATCCTGTATCTACGGACAGAAAACACATCTGGAACCTTACAGCTCTTTGTTGATGCCCATCGAAAGCTGGGTAATGAAGCCCGGTTTGTCACTCTGTTTCCTACTGCAGAGGGTTTTCCTGAGGATATTTGTCTTGATCTCCCCCTGTTGCCCAAATCAAAGGGCTTTAAAAAAGCCAAGGATTTGATCCTGAACCAGAAAGACCTCTATCAAAATGCTCAAGGTTTCCCCCCTCAATGGGCTCCACAAAGAGGTCGAAAAGCATTTTTTGGATTACGAGATAAAATATGGAAACCTTATTTAAAACGGGCTTTCAAAAAACACGGTTTATTGGATTTCGATATTTATCACCTGGAAGGTGGTCATGGGTTTCTTAGAATGTCAGCCTGGCCCCTTGATGAACTGAAAGCACAGGGAAAACATTTTATCGCAAATTACCATGGTGTTGACATGCGTACGCGAGGGGTCTTTCCCTGGATAGATGCACTGATCGATGTGAATACATCAAGCGAGTTGGATCTTTTGGAAAAACATCCCAATATGCAATATGTGTTTTTACCCTACCGGGTGAATCAGCATGTGGCAAAACATGAATTGAACGAACCCTTGAAAATTTGTCATGCCACCCGTGATCGTTACTGGAAAGGCTCCGACATTATCATAAAGGCCTGTCGCAAGCTGGAGAAAAGTCACGGCATTGAATTTGTTTTGATCGAGAACCAGCCTCACGATAAGACCTTGAAAATGAAAGCGTCCTGCGATATCTATATTGATCAGGTGGCAAATTTGGGCGGTTGGGGCTACGGAATGAACTCAATAGAAGCGTTTTCAATGGGATTAGCCTGCTGTACAAACCTATTACCTCAATATGAAGCTTTTTTGGGAGATCATCCGTTTGTGAATGTCCACAAGGAAACACTCCATGAGGATCTGGCCAGACTGGTTAGCGATCCCATGCTTGTAAAACAGAAGAAGAAAGCGGGGCGAACATGGGTAGAGCAAACCCATAGTGTTGAAGCTGTCATGCGTTCCATCTATGGAATATATCTGAAGCAAGGCTGGATAAAGGATTTGCCTCATGACCTGGCCTAAACTTAGTATTGTCATTTTTAGTGACGCTGATCCGGACGGTTGCGTGCGGATATTGACCGATTGTGAACGACTCAAGCACCAGGATCTGGAGTTTGAGGTCATTATGGTGCTTCAGGGGTTAACTGAAAAAGTAGAAAAGATGCTAAAAGCCTATACTTTCTCTTACAACCTGAAGTTTGTGATGGCGGCCAGCAATGCCAATCGAGCAATGGGTCGCAACCAGGGTGTTGCCAGGGCAGTCAACGAGATAATCCTTTTCCTGGATAGTGATCTCGAAATATCCCCCGAACTGCTTTACTATCATTTGGAAGCTTATAGCGATAGTCAAACAGCGGCTGTGATGGGAGAGATATTTCTACCGGAATTTGTAAAAAAGAGTCGCTGGTTACGGTTTATGGACAGTAGCTATCGGAGCACCCGGCGCTGGGCTGCTACTACAGATGTTCAAACATCACCCCCTTTGCGTTATGTGAATACTGCTAATTTCTCAGTGAAAAAAACGTATTACCAGGCCTGTGGTGGACATTGTGAAAGCATTGGTAACCATGAAGCAGAAAATATTGATCTGGCTCACCGCATCAGCGCCTTGAAGCAGGGAATTATCCGTTACCAGCCCGAAGCGATCACCTTTTGTCAACACCCACCCCTCAAGAAGGGATTGCGCATGAAATATGAATTTGGCCTGGAGGGTATTCCCGGCCTGCTTGAATTATATCCTGATCTTTACCCCGTGTTGCCCAGCCGCTTTGTGAAAAGCGCCGAATATGCGTCAGTAAAACCTGTTTTCAGGGCTTTTATGTCGTTGCTTTTCACTCGCCCGGTGTTTTTTGTTGCCCGAGGATTGCGCCTGTTAAGTCCGGAGTTTATCACCTTCCGGATGTTGCGTTACATGCTCCAGTATGAAGCAGTTAGAGGCTTTAGGGCAAGCATTCAAGATCAACCCACCAATTCTTCCAACTGATCGATCAAAGATTCGATATACTTCAGGCTTTTACGCCAGAAATCGGGATGATTGATGTCAGCACCCACAATCCCTGTGATATCGGCCGGACTGGCGGAGCTGCCCATAGACAAAAATTCTTTGTATTTCGGCTTGAAGGAGTCGCCTTCATCCAGGTATTGCTGATACAGAGCCAGAACCAAAAGATTGCCAAAATTATAGGCATAAACATAGAAGGGAACATTGAAAATGTGGGGAATAGAGGACCATTCCCAGGCATACTCTGGCGTAAAAGCGACACTGTCACCAAACATTTTCTTGAGCTCGTTAGTGTAAAGCTTACTCAATTCTTGGGCACTCTGCAGTTGCTCATTGATCGCGGCGTGGGAGGCTATTTCAAAACTACTGAACATATTCTGGCGATGAGAGCTGGCAAAAATGTCTTCCAGTTTTCCGGTCAACATGGATTTTTTCACTTCTACATCAGTCTCTTTTTTTAAGAGTGAATCCGTCAGAACCATTTCGGAGAAAATGGAAGCTGTTTCAGCCAGGGGCAAAATGGAGTGATAATTCATCAGCTTTTGATCGCTAGAGAACATGGCATGAATCGCATGTCCGATCTCATGCGCCATGGTTGACACATCCCGTACTTTGCCGGTGTAATTCAGCAAGACGTAGGGTTTCAGGTCAGGCGTGGAGCTGGAACAGAAAGCGCCACCCCGCTTTTTGGGTTCAACAGGAGCATCAATACGATTTTCGTCAAACATGCTTTTGGCCATTTTGTAAAAATCATTATCAAAAGAACGAAAGCCATCCAATACCAACTTTTGAGCCTCTTCGAAAGAGTAGAATTTAGAAGCTTCCGGCAAGGGAGCATAGATATCAGCCAGGGTCATGGTATCCAACCCCAGTATTTTAGCCTTTAGTTTATAATAGCGATTTACCAGAGTATATGATTCAGTGGTAACTTCATTCAGAGCCTGAATGGCTTCATCACTCAAGTCGTTATGGGTGTTCATGACGCTGATAGGGCTCTTGAAGCCACGCAGGTCGACCTCAATACCATGATCTTTAACCAAAGCATTATACAAATGATTGATTACCAGAGCGTTTTCTTCATAACGAGAGAAAAACAATTGCATGGCACGCTGACGAACATCTGCATCGGGATGTTGACGCAAAGCACGTAGCTGATCGCCATTCAGAGTTTGGGTCTCTCCATCAATTTCAAAGTCAAAAGAAAAAGAGGAGACCAACTCATTGTAAAGCTTTTGGTGGGCACTGGCACCATTTAGATCTTTAAGGTTGATGATCTGTTCTTCTTTTTCACTCAGATTGTAGCGAGCGTTCTTGCGTAGCTTGACAATTTTATAGGCAAAACTAGACAATTCTGAAGACCCTTCGAAACGCGAGAATTGCTCATCAGAAAGGTTTCCAAGCTCAAGGCTGAAAAAGACCAACAAGTTGGATGTTACGGAGGAGTGTTGCTCAATTTTTGCCAAGAGGGCTTTGGTCTTATCGTCGGTTGTGTCTACTGCATACAAAAGATTAATGTATTGACTCAGGCGGTAGAGGGGTCCGCTGATAGATTCTAATTTTTCGTAGGCTTCTGCTAATCCAGCCGGGCTTAAATCGCCCAGTTTACCTTTAAATTGTTCAACAAAATCCTCGGCCGCAACTCGGCTATCTGTCAAAACAAGACTGATTTTCGGGTCATCAAGCCCGCTAAAGAGTTCCTGTAGATCCCAGCGAATAGTTTCTGCTCCAGTGGTTTGTGTGCTCATGTGGTCCTCCAGTAAAGTCCAAGTGTTTATTTCGAGTCAACCAGGCCGGTTTTGATCCAACCCCGTCGGCAACATTTATCCTAATCGGTAAACAATCTAATCCAGCAACCCTGAAAGCAATCGCAGTATTTTAACTTACAGAAGTTTCTCTAAAATAGTTGTAATTGACTCAGTATGAGGTGAATACACCTTAAGTGACCTATGGAGTTTGCGCAAAACACTGTTACCAGTAACTATTGACGAAATTCAGTTGAAGGTTGTGGCGTTTTGTAATGACCCCATGCTTTAGCTTGAGGGGTTAACAGATCACTAGAAACTCAGGGCTTTAGCCCGACTGTGTAGCTGGTTGTCTTGGGCTAAAGCCCTTTTGGAGGTGAGTCCCAGATCCCCACGCTAAAGAGCCTGTGTGAAAACTTCTTTGGCGCCGGAATAATTGCTTGCTAATATTAGCTTTAGTTGTCTACGTATAGTACTGTTACTATTGATACTTACCCCAGGCTTCAGCCTGGGGGTTATAAAAACCTTAAAAAAAAGGAGGGCTTTAGCCCAACAATACTGGGCTAAAGCCCTAGCCTGCATTATTCATGAATTATTGCCACGAAGACACTAAGTCACGAAAAGTATTAAAGTTATGAACAAGGTCATTTTAAACAGTATTATTTGCATCTGTGAGTGATAATTTTTGATAAGCATATATTTTATTTAACTTTGTGTCTTGGTGACTTAGTGGCTATGAATTATTTAGGCTAGGTAATAGTAGGTTATCATACCCCCAAGCTAAAGCATGGGGTAAGCGTTGTCCTTATTCTCACACAGCCTCTATACCCATATATCCCTGACATCCTCGTCTCCAGGTACGCATTTAGGGGAAGAACCTCATATATTATGGTTTCTTAATACTTTATGAACGTGATTGAAAATCTTCTGTAACTTATAACCCCACGAGAAAAGGATTCTGCTAAAAACACAGGAGGCAGGACAAAAAGAGAAAAAAGATTCCAAGCATGGAGCAAGATAGTTTAGCTTGCGGGGAATAGATAGAATCGCTAATTGTCAGAAAAACGAAACAAATTATGGATTATTGGTGATCGGGTGTTGATTTACCCGGTGTCTCAGGATGTTTGACAAAAATCCAGTTTTTAAATATTTCAAAGGAATGAAATGACCGCTTCAAAAAAAATTGATCCCAACGACCTGTTTACTGTACTCGTTACCCAGTTAAGTTCAAGCGCCTGGAGTCAACTTGGTGTAAATCCTAATCCGCTCACTGGAAAAAAGCTGAAAAATCTGGAGGCTGCTGAAATGACCATTGGAATCTTGGAAGCACTCCTTTTCAAAACAGCCGGAAACCTTAATAAGCGTGAAGACAAGCTACTGGCAGGGTTAGTTCGAGAACTGAAATCCGCTTTAGTAAAAGTTGACGGAACCGCAAAAAGTAATTGAATAATTATGAAACACGACCTAATTCCATTAAATACAATCACATACAGCATGTTGGGCTATATTCTTATTTATCAACACTTTGCGAGAGGGACTTTTTACGAGGGTGTCAAAGACCACCAAAATATTTTCCAGGGAAGGAAAATAAGTTGATACTGCTGCTTTCTGCTTTTGCGATTACATCAGCCGTTTTGCACATACGGGCAGATTTCAAACAACGTTGGAACCAAACCTATATTTTCAAGCCATTAACTTTGGCAATAATCATTCTGATCGCGTTGTTTCAAGCGAGTGAAGTTTCTATATTTTATAAAACTATGATTATTCTGGGCTTAATGGTTTCAATGGCAGGTGATGTCTTCCTAATGAAGCGGACCGACAAGTTTATACAGGGGCTATCCAGTTTTTTTATGGCTCACCTGCTCTATCTGGCTGCCTTTATCAGTAGCTCGGGCTTTCCAACAAATTATTACCTCTTGATACCAGGACTTGTAATAGCCCTACTTTTCCTTAAAATATTGCTTCCCCGGGCAGGAAAAATGGCAATTCCAGTTACTTTTTATATTATTATTCTGGTTATGATGCTATGGCAATCAAGCGACAGAATGATTCTTTCTTATACTTCCAGTAGTATTCTGGCTTTTTTAGGAACTGGCTTTTTTGTTTTTTCGGACGCGACCCTGGGAATCAATCGATTTGTAAAAAAGTCAAGTGGAGGCCAGGCATTAGTTCTTTTAACTTACTATACAGCCCAACTCTTTATTGCGTATTCTGTATAAACAAGCAGCTCCACAGAAGCAAAAGCGATAAATGCTTTAATGTTGTTGATAAAAGAAGGATGGCTGGACTTATAAACGCTCATCAAGCATGGCTTTGATTCTTAGAGCACTAACGGGCTTTACAAAATACCCCAGGGGATTCAAAGCTTTGATCTTGCCAATAACATCATCATCGTGATATCCGGTAAGAAAGAGAATTTTCGTGTCGATCAGTGAGAGAATTTTTGCCGCAGCTTCAAGACCATTCATTCCCCCGGGTAAATTTACATCCATAAGAACCACATCAGGTTTTTCCTCTTCTGCAATGATCAGGGCGCGATCTGCCCGTGTGGCTAACGGACACACAAGATAACCAAGTTCTTCTAAACCCATTTTCAGAGAGGAAGCTGTGATCACTTCGTCTTCTACCAGTAAAACCTTCTTTGCTTTAGCCATTTAAACAACACTTCCTTATCTTGTAGTTGTTTGAAATTATTGAATATAACCATTGATTTAAAGTGTGCACAAACAAAACCTTACGACTCGCTACTCCAGCACCAGGGAAGGGATCTTAATATGATACATCAGGCCATTCGCAGATATTGTTGTGATATCTCCAAACAATTGAAGCCTGATAATATCCTGAATAATACGCATCCCCAGTGAAGTGGATCGCCCAGGGTTAAAACCCTTTTTAAGGCCGATACCATTATCACCTATCTTAAGGTCAAGACCACGATCCTTCCAGGTTTTTATTGAAACAGTGATCTGACCATCACAATTATCAGGAAAAGCATATTTTAAGGTATTGCTGACCACCTCATTGATCACCAGACCCAGGGGAACAGCGAACTGAATATCAACCGGAATAGCTTCAGACTCAAAATTCAAGACGATCTCCCCTGTAGATGTCTGATAAGCAGTCAGCAAGCGATTGATCAGTTTTTCCAGATAGTCATCCAACTGGATTACATCAAGTCTTTTTGAGCGGTATAAAAGATCATGAACCATACCCATACTGGCAATTCTATTGACCATTTCTTCAATCACGGCCAGGGTGGCTTTCTGAGTTGTTTTATAGCTATGCATCTCCAGGAGGCCGACGATCACCTGCATATTGTTCTTGGTACGATGATAGACCTCTTTCAACAAGACATCTTTTTCGTTTACCAGTGCTTTCAGATCCTGCTCTCTGATCGTTAGTTCTTCTGTCTGGTTAAGCAACTCAGCATCTGTTTTAGCGCGGACCAGCGCACCACCGATCTGATTGGCAAAAATCTTGAGTTTTTCAATATCATCCTCTGTAAACTTGTTGGCGGTGTAGCTTTGCAGTGAGAAAACACCGATTTGGTCTCCCTCCCAGAAAAGAGGCACAAAAACCAAGGATTTGCTCTTTCGAGAAACATCACCAAAGACATCCAGCGAAACGGTTTTACAGCCCTTTTTTCTATTGATCAACAGGGGGCGTGGTATACTCATTACTTCAGCATTTTTATGGAAATCAAAGAGAGAGGAATCAATCGCTATTTCCTGTGGTCGATCATCTCCGAGAAAGGTGTCCTCTGCATACAGATTTCTAGCCAGATGATTAGGGATATCTATTTGATAGAGGGCAAAAGCATCCTGAGAGAAAAGGTCATACAGAACAGTCGCCGCTATTTGACCAACCTCCCAGGGTTGCAGCGGAACGGTTAAAGCGCGGGTCATTTTGCGCAGTGCCTCCCGAAATATTTCATTCGCCTTGCGTTCACTGATGTCTCTGGCAAAATAGAGAACAGCTTGTTTTCCACCCATTACCATCGTGCCAACCCTTAGCTCAACCGGAAAGCGTGAACCGTCCTGACGGATATGATTGGTTTCAATAGTAATAGAAGATTGATCTTCGGCTAGTTTATTTAACCGCTTTACAGAAAGCTGCTTTCTGAAGTCAGGATCAAATTCTTTGAGGTTCAAACTGAAAAGTTGTTTTTCGCTATAGCCAAGTGACTCTGCGGCACGCTGATTAAAAGCCAAAATATCACCCCGAAGCGAAGATACGAAAAGCGCGTCACCGGCATTCTCGATAATACTGCGATATTTTTCTTCACTTTCCTGTAGTTCATTTTTTTTGGCAGTTAACTCTTCATCCTTCCGGGTACGCATCAGTGCGCCACCGATCTGGTCAGCGAAAGTTTGAATATCACCAAGATCACTATTTGAGTATTTATTATCGGTATAACTTTGCACAGTGAGAATGCCAATATTATTGTTTTCCCAAACAATTGGTGCAAAAAGTAGTGAATGACTTAGGCGACCCGACCCAAAAGGACGGTTATTCCGAAGTTTTTTTAATTGTTGAGCCGACCGGTTACGAACATGGACAATTGCGTTCAGTTTAAAAAAATCAGAACGAACCTCTGAAAAAGCAGTGTCGCCAACTGAAACCTCTCGAGGTGTTTTTTCTGTTCTAAAAGTATCCTCTGAATACACCCCAAGGATCATTTGGTTTTCAGTATCAAAAAACTCGACGGCAAAAGCATCGGAGTCAAAAAAGGAGCGAATAGCTCTAGCGGCTAGTTGACCAACCGTGTGCATGCTTGTGGAATCATTCAAGTCATGAGCTAGCTTGCGCAAAGACAGTTCGCGGAGTTCAGTCAATTTGCGTTGAGTGATATTTCTGGAAAAGCACAGAATATTAGGTTTACGAGCTATTTCACACAAGCTGATCCGTTGCTCAACAGGAAAACTTAGATTTGTTTTGGTTCTATAATTTGATTCTAATGTGTATGAATTTTTTTCGCCTTTAAGCGAAGCGATCTTTTCCCTGTTTAAGGTTCTGAAGAATTGCGGGTCGATATCTCTGATGTTTAAATCCAATAATTCTTCTTGCGTATACCCAAGAGCACTGCAAAACTGCTCATTCACAATATGAATATTTCCACCTAGAGTGGCTACAAAAACAGCATCTCCAGCATTTTCAATGAGTGCCCGATATTTTTTTTCTTCGCGAACCAGTAACTTACGTTGCTCTTCAAGCTGTTCTTCACGCTGAGCTCGCACCAAAGCACCACCGATTTGATCCGAAAAAGACTGAAGCAAGGGCAGGTCAGCATCACTGTAAGTGTTTTGAGTGTAGCTCTGAACTGAAACCAGACCAATGTTTTTACCTTCCCAGCGAATAGGAACAAACAATAAAGAATGACTCAACCGATTATCCCCAAAAGGAATGGTTTCGATACCCCTATTGATTTCTGCCGGCGTTCGATTTGTACAGAAAGCAGTAAAGTCAGGGCTAAACCAATCGGAGCTTAAGTCTGAAAAGGGAATATTATATGATTTTACTTCCTGGGGCTTGGATTTATCAACAAAGGTATCTTCCGAATAAATGCCGTGGACTATTTCATCGGCATAATTGTATAGATCGAGACTAAAAGCATCACTCTTAAAAACACCCCGAATGATTTCAGCGGAGATTTTACCGACACGATGAACATCCAGGGTATTGGTCAGGTTGTAGGCCAGTTCACGTTGAGCGATCTGGTAAGATTCCACCTGTTTTTTTTCTGTTACATCCTGTATGGATGTCAGAAATCCGATAACCTTTTTCTGGTGATCCAAATGAGGAATATATTGAATATCAAGGGAACAATTACGACCAGTTAGTGCTTTGGTATCACGAGAATATGCTTGTGGTTCACCACTCTTAATCTTGGCAAGGCGGGGTTTAATGAAACGATAGGTCTTGAGTGGCAGGATCTGTTTCATAGAATTTCCAACTATTGCTGATTTTGGTTGTTGGTTCCAGTCAGCGTAAGCCTGGTTTGCGTACAGATAATTTTCATCGACATCTGCATACGCAAACAGGCCGGGAATCGTATCAATAATAAGTTCCAGCAACCGCTTATTCTCTGCCAGGGCTTTCCGGGAGAGCTCACGTTCTGTGATATCCTCGACTTGAGCTAGAACGGCAAACACGTTTTTATCCTGATCAAACACGGGTATAAAGACAATGAAGAACTCAAAAAGCCGACCCTTCTTTGATTCAAAGGTGTAGAAAAAATCAGCTTTGTGCCCCTGTTTGACAGCATCCATCTGAGCCAGGCTAGCTGTCACGGCATCTGGAACTATAAGGTCAGCCATGTTTCCATTTAGAAGAGCGGTTCTTTTTATTCCGAACCAATCAACACATGCTCGATTTACATATAATAGATTGAAATCAAGATCCATTAGAACAATGAAGTGGGTTACATGATCAGTAATCAATTCAAGTTGTTGTTGATTCTCCAGCAGGGCTTGACGTGCATCAACCCGGTCAGTGGTGTCGATAAAGGAGACCATAACCGAAGGCTTATCCATATACATGATGGGCACACCACGAGAGTCAACATTACGAACCTCCCCGTTTGCCCTCAGATATTTTTGTTCTCCGGCGATTGTTGCCAGGCCATCATTTTGGATCAATAATGCATTTTCCAAAGCCTTTTCCCGAGAATCTTCATGTACGAAAGAGAAAATATCCTGACCGATATAGTCTGAAAGGGTTCCCTTGCCAGCGAAGACAAGAGCCGCCTGGTTTACATAAACGATCACACCATCCTGGTGAACAATAATGGGGTTGGGGTTGGCTTCAAATAAATTGCGAAAGTTTTCCTCGCTAGCGCGCAGCAGATCCTGATCACGTTTTTGTTCGGTGATATCTCGAAAGGAGGTGACAATGGCTGTCTGCCCCTTATAATCAATAACAGCGGCGTTAGCCTCGACATCTCGAACGGCTCCATCAGCGGTAAGGAATTGTTGCAAGGTTGGCCGGTTGGCCTGTTTTGAAGTAAGGAGTTGCTTGATTCTGTTTTTGGATTGAACGAGTGAGTCGGGGTGAATGAAGTCAGAAATGGGTTTACCAATATATTTTTCGTTCGTTTTGCTGTTAAAGAATCTCAGAGCAGCTTGATTTGCATCGAGGATGACTGTTCCATCGTGAACCACAACAGGATCGGGGGAATTTGTAAACAGGGTCTGATAGCGTTCCTCGCTTGAGGCGAGCAGATGCTCTTTCTTTTTAAGGGAATCATGCAGGCGGGCGTGATGCAGGGCAAACGAGAGGCGCTGGGAGAGCAAAGCAATGGTGGATCGGACCTCTTTACTAATTCCAGAGACATTTTTAGAGCCAACATTTAAAGAACCAACAACGGTTTCACCTATAAGCAGAGGAACCAAAAGGTAGGATTGAATTCCGCGAGACTTGAGGGCATTTTCAAAAGAATTCAGGCGTTTTTGTTGAGCAAGCGCTTTTCGATAACGGGGTGATTTTTGGGAGATGGTCTGTTTCAGGGATGTTTTGTTTAGGAGTTTCTCTTGGTCGGCCAAGGTTACGGAATGTGAACCTTCAAAAGTAAACACATCAGAATCAGTATTGGCGTTATTGGCCAGGGAAAGAGAAATACTATCGAATTTGAACGTAGAGTAAAAAAATAAAAGAGCATTGCGGATAACTTTCTCGTAGTCTGGCCTGGAGATCTGTTGGTCAAAGTCAATCAATATTCGAATGATATCTGCGGGTTTTAGCATAGATTTCCTTTTTCAAAATTAGGCCACAAATTTCGTTTATTGCCAGGAATAAAGCAAACCCTTAAAGAGAACAAAACGGTTGATTTTGGAAGCAAAACGGGGAGGAATTTTGTCTTGAATTAGCAGGAATCCGCAGTTAATTCAGGGCAATAAATGGAGGAAAGAAGAAAATGAAAACAGGAAAAATAAGTATACTGATTATTTTTGGGATGTGGGGACTGCTCAACGGTGAAGAGATATCGAGAGGTGTTTGGGAAAAAGCTGTTATTGGTGGTGTTAACATGACCCAAACCGGGTTTGACAACTGGGTTGCTGGTGGTGAAAGTGCTTTTGCCTGGCAGATCAATTTGAATTTTAAATTCGTACAGGATCTTGAAAAAACCAATTGGTCGAATTCTGGCAAGTTTGCCTATGGCGCGACCAAAACGGGTGAAGCAAACATGCGAAAATCAGTAGATGAAATTAAGCTAGAGAGTGTTTTGACATACAAATTAGGAACCGTTGTTAATCCTTTTGCAGCGATTACAGGTGAATCGCAGTTTGCAGCCGGGTTTGACTATTCGGCAGAACCTTCAACCCAGATCTCAGCTTTTCTGGATCCAGGATATTTCAGGGAGAGCTTTGGTGTTGGCTATGATGTAAGAGAGGGAATCAAAACCCGTATGGGGCTGGCGTTAAAGCAGACCGTAACCACGGATTATGCTTTTCCATACGCAGACGATGTCACGACAGTTGCAGTAGAGACCTTGCGAAATGAAGTTGGAGCTGAATCGGTTACTGACATATCTGTGGAGGTATCGGAAACCTCGAGATACACCTCAAAGCTTGAATTGTTCACCAGCTTTAAAGCTTTGGATGAAACGGATGTAAATTGGGACAACACTCTAACGGTGAAGGTTAATGATTACATTCACATGAATCTGAATGTGAAAGTGATCTACGATAAAGATTTATCTGCCAAGCGTCAGATCAAACAGGCAATGGCACTGGGGTTGAATTACACCTTTATTTGATAGAAGTAAAACATGTTAAAAATACGCCCGCTTTTCAAGGCGGGTTTTTTTATTTGCATTCGGGCTTGTAGAATGTTAACATAGCGTTGCCGAAAAGCAAAAACCCTTCATACAAACCAAAAGAAGAAATGTCGATCTAAGTAGCTACAACATTTAGTTTGTTGAGATGTCATAGTTTTAACATGACAGATTTGTCTTTCGGTTCACAGGGCTTCCGGAAATAACAGGAAGTTATAAATCAAACGCGAACAGGGTAGTAGTTTTATCTTTTAGATAAAACTAACCCAAAAAGAAAGGGAACATTATGTTTCAATTAAGACGTATCCTTTTAAGTGGGCTGGTGGCGCTTTTGATGGTAGGAATGGTAACGGCAGGTGATACAGCCGAGTTACCGGATAATGATGAAGTAGAGCGAAGCTTTATTGGAAGCTTTGTTGGTGGTAAGTGCTTTGATAACTTGCATTGGAAGTGTCTCCACATTGAGTTTACAGGTGCATTTGATATCCCGCTTCCATTTTAACTAGAAAAAAAGGGGGCTCATAAAGAGCCCCCTTTTTAAGGAACAACAATGACAAAATTGTTTATTATAGTTGTAGCTGCAACAGTTTTTAATGGTTCACTCCTTTCAGAAGTGAAACCAGTAATTCATTTAAACAAGCTATTATCTATAAGCCAAAGTGAAGGTCTATGGCCATACGGAGTCGCTTCGAGCAATCTTATTGAAAAGGGAATTGGAACTATTTCCGTAAAGCAGAAGATAATCTATTATGACATAGAATCTGGAGAAATTATTCAAACAATGAAACTGGATCAAAGGAAAAGATATAGCATGGATCCAATATCTTTTGGTTTCATAAAGGGCAATATAGCAAGTATATACTTTAACCCGTCGATTGGTATAGTTAAATTTGGTATCTTTGATTTATTGAGTGGTAAAGTGATGAGATCGGTTGACCATCACATGTCTAGCGACAGAAAAAAACTTGTATATCTAAAAGAAGAGGACTCCTTTGTTGTTGGCGGACTGTTTATGACAGGGTATAAAAAAATATTAGACCTGTACGATGAAAACTCATTTAATCCATCACAGTATTCTCTTTCAAAATTCAGGGAGTTCTTTGAGAAAAATAGAGCGTATTCTTTGTGCAAATACGACCAACAATTAAATATAATTGATTCAGCAGATTTTGTGTCACACACGGGTGAAAATCTGGAGGTTTACATAA
>JAYEKW010000052.1 GCA_034716895.1 Candidatus Neomarinimicrobiota bacterium | reverse complement strand
CTGGCCTTTCTGCATAAAATTGTCCCAACCCTGGCAGTATAGCTGATCGCCACACCGCTTGTTTCCGGGATTTAATATAGATCAACTTGTCCAGATTAACCTGTAAGACTTCACGCTTATCTTCCTGAATGGTGATTGTTTGAGTCGATTCTGCAAAACTAGCCAATTTGAAAGTGACCTCATGTTTCCCAGTCCAGAGTTTTGGGATTGTATAGGGTGTAACTGCTACACTGTTGCCTTCTGTGCGAATGATCTTGCCATCTACAATAATAGACGCACCCGGTGGATTGCTAGAGGCAATCAGGGAGCCAGATAGCTCTTTAAGATTCACCTGGATTCCCGCCATGTCATTTAAGCCAATGAAGATTTCCTGTTCATGGGATTTGTAATGCTCACCGGCTTCAATCTTCACTTTGTGGGATCCGACACTTACAGGTTCTATGATGCTGGGAACTTTCCCCCTGAATTTACCATCTACAGTAATTCTGGCACCTTCTGGAAATCCTTGAACTGAAAGTCTCCCAAAATCGGCTAATAAGGCTACATCCTGCGTTAAAGTCTTCCCATCCTCGACAGTAATCATCTGTTGATACTCTTTGTAATACTCAGTCCTGACAGATAGAACATAATTACCTGAAGGTAAACGATAACCTTCAATGGGAGTAGTACCCATATCACGACCATCGATTAGGACTTGTGCTCCTGTGGGGTTTGATGAAAGGTTCAACCACCCAAACGCCGGGATCAATATTGCGTTTATCTTGGTTTCAACACCATCACTAATTGTAACTGTTTGGGTGTGTTCACGATAGTCTGGGAAAGAAATGCTTAGATCATACTGTCCAGATTGCAACGGGGTAACTGTATGAGGGGTGGATTGTAATTCCTGCCTGTCATTCAACATAATTCGTGCACCTGAAGGATCAGAAGTGACTGTAACACTTCCATAGTTAGGTTTCAACTTCAGATCAAGAGGTAGCATACCGCCTGGATCAAGCTCAATCTCTTTGACTACCGAATAGTACAATGGTTTTGTGAGCTGGATCGTGTGTTTCCCAGGAGCAATCTTATCCTGGAAGAATGTCTGTCCATATTCAATACCATCAATAACTACCATCGCCTGATCTGGTGTAGATGTAATTGTCAGAAAGCTCCAATCAACCAACTGTTCAATGGCTTCTCCGGTGGACTTGAGGTTCATTGTTCTAGACGTGGTGAGTTTAGGCTGGATGGCAACGGTGGTTTTCTCGGTTTCAAAACCATCTTTGATGATTTGGATGTCATGCTGTCCAGGTGAAAGTTGGATGATGATATCTTTACGAGAGATTGTACCCCTGGATCGTCCGTCAATAATGAGCTGAATACCAGATTCTGAAATAGATAGTTTTAACTTACCTAGCTCAGAGTCATCAACAATTGTTTGAAACCCACCTGCTGCGATTCCCTTCTTTTCCACGAATTGCTGCATAATAGCATCAGCTAACTCAGGTGCAGCTTTTAAGAGAGCTCCAATATCGTTGCTCGGTACTATGATGTCCTGAGATGCCATTAGTTTTGAAGTCTCAACGTCTATGATCCTGGCTGCCACAAAGATGGTATTTCCCAGACTTCGGACATCACCTGAAACCATATACTGAACCCCGGCAATCTGACCAACCTCCACAATGCAATCCTCATTGCAGATACCAGAAAGATTCATCTGTTGTTCTTCCATGATGGCTTCGAACTTCTCACGTTCCATCACTTCAAATTGGGAGTATCCAACAAGAGCATTTCGCACCCGATCCGTAAAGGTCTTTGTTTGACTGTTTGTAACGCCTTCACCCAGGAAGTCTAGGATTGCTATTCTGTCTGCTGCTAGTGTATGGGAGCTTAGAATAAGTAAAACTATGAGTGCTTTAACCTTCAATCAATATTCTCCAGTATCTGCTTCAATGTCTCTTCGTCTCCAGGTTTATACCCGGTATGTTGATAGACAATCTCACCTGCTTTATTAATCACGAACAGAGATGGTAGGCTAGCCACTTCAGCACCTGTTTCAGTTTCACCAATGACATTGAATTTCTTGGCAGTTCGACCATACTTATCAACCAGCACGGGTAACTCAACATTTAGATCATTAAGCCAGCGCAAGATCTTGGCCGGCTGATCCTTCACAGAAACTAAGTAGAATTGTATTTCGGGGAACTCAGTTGAAAGTGTTTCCAATTGAGGAACTTCAGCTCGGCATGGGATACACCAGGTGGCAAAGAAGCTTAGTACTACTGCATTTGGATCTTTAGCCTTTTCCCCGTATACCTTCGAAGCAAAGAAGTCATTTCCTTTGAGGTCAGTGAGATAGAATGAGGGTGCATCTGACAAAGGCTCAGACGAGTAAAGTATTACACCATTTATCACAATTGCCAATACCAACCACTTGGTAATAGACCGCTGCAATGTTGAGTGAATAGACAAACTGTGCATCATGATATCCCCTAGGGTAATCAGTTAACATAAGGTCTCAGGTCTTCAATGTCAAATGGATATCGGCACGCTGTGATATTCCTCAAACTGACCCAGGGCATGATTGAAACTCTTCGATTTTTTTTAATTTATTTACTCATGGATGGTCGTTTGATTAAATCCATTTTAAAAGGTCTCAATGACTGAAAGCATCTCATCGAATTCCGGTACTGAACCGAAAAACATTTCTCTCTACGTATTGAAGTAATCATTTCTCCAGCCTACTACCTGATCCACCGTTAGACAGCATGCAAAAACTTGCTATCGACAAGCTTTCGGCAGGTTGATTAAGGACTTCATCCAGTATCCCTTCTTGTACAATCTCCCGGAATACATCTCCGATCCAAGCCGGGGCAAACTGAACGTTTTCTTTCACATTATTTTCTGAAAGTCGACTTTTCTGTCAGACACTAACTACCATTTTACGGGATAAAAATGATTGTTTCATTTGAAAGCAACTCACGACTTAAGTCGTGGGTTGCCGAGGGTGAAGAATTTCGTTCTGAAGAACTTGTTCGTCAGCATGGTACGAAGAACGCACCAAGGGGCCGGATTCAACATGATTGAAGCCAATCTTTAAACCATATTCTTTGTACTCAGCAAACTCATCGGGATGAACAAAGCGATGGACCGGCTCATGCTCTTTGGTCGGCTGTAAATACTGTCCCAGCGAGAATATCTGACAACCTGTTTCCCGAATCACATCCATGAGTTCAAAGACCTCAGCTTTGGTTTCACCGATCCCAACCATGATAGAGGTCTTGGTCTGGAGCCCCGCTTCAACTGACTGTCTTAAAACATCCAAAGAACGCTGATACTGAGCCTGGGGTCTGATATGGCGATGGAGCCGCTCTACAGTTTCCATATTGTGACTCATGATCTCAGGCTTAGCATCCAGGACTGTCTGGATATCATCTACCTTACCTTGAAAATCAGGAGTGAGAACCTCAATCGTACAACCGGGAACTTCAGCATGAACCTGACGGATGGTTTCCGCCCAGATATAAGCGCCGCCGTCTTCTAACTCATCTCTATCAACTGAGGTAATCACGCAGTGATGAAGACCCATCTTTTTAACAGCCTCAGCAGTGCGACGTGGCTCGTCCTGATCTACAGCTGATGGTCGACCTGTCTTAATCGCACAGAAAGCACAGGAGCGGGTACAGACATCTCCCAAGATCATGATGGTGGCCGCACGACGCTCCCAACATTCGCTAATATTGGGACACTTGGCTTCCTGACAAACCGTGTGGACTTGATTGTCGGCCACAATACGTTTCAGATCCTGAAAATTGGGACCACTGCGCAATTTGGTTTTCAGCCAGGGGGGTTTGGTTGGTTTGGGCATTATCTCTCGATCCTTTTTAACCACAGAGTACACAGAGATTGTAGATATGGTTCCATTACAGGTTTAGGCATTATTTCCTCTTTTTTATTAAAACCTTATTGCCACAAAGGCACTAAGACACAAAGGTACACAAAAAAGCCTTCGTGGTTTTGTGTCTTCGTGGCCAAAAAAAATACTCTCGATTCTTTTGGGTCTTTGCGAATGAGGTACGAATGTGGCGATCTGTTATCCTTACCAGAACAACCACCTGAGATTGCTTCGTCGTTTCACTCCTCGCAAAGACAAAAGAAGTATACTAACCCAAGACCCCTGCAAGCGCTTTGAGTGGGTCAACGGCTTCAAGGTTCTTGACAATGGCTTCAATAAATTTTCCACCCATGGCACCATCTACCAGACGATGGTCAAAGCCCAGGGTAAAGGTGCAAATTTGCCTGATGGCAATTTCATCACCAGAAACAGTTTCAATGACCACGAGCCTCTTCTTGATTGCGCCGACACCGAGAATAGCCACATTGGGTTGATTGATGATGGGATAGCCCGCCAGATTACCAAATACGCCAAAATTTGTGATCGAGAAGGTGGCTCCCTCGAGGTCATCCAGGGTCAGTTTCTTGTTGCGAGCCTTACTTACGATTTCTGAGATGTCATCCGAGATTTGTAATAGTGATTTATCTTCAGCATTGCGAACCGGGGGAACCACCAGTCCATTACCAACTGCTACAGCAAT
>JAYEKW010000051.1 GCA_034716895.1 Candidatus Neomarinimicrobiota bacterium | reverse complement strand
CCATTAAGCTGTCCACGCTGCTTTAGCCAATCAGCATCACCCTCACGCTGGTGACCAAAACGATGATCATAACCCACAACAACATGCTGAACGCCAAGGGCTTCTTCAAGCACTGTTCTGGCAAATTCATCTGCGGTCATGCTGGAAAAACCCTGATTAAAATCCAGAACCAGCATGATATCAACTGGTGCAGTCTTCTCGATCAAGAAAGTCCTTTCCTCGATCCCGGTGAGTAGCCGGATCGGTTGACGATCAGACTCTCTCAAAAGTTGCTGAGGATGGGGATGAAAGGTAATAATCACAGAGGGAAGCTTACGGGTGTTTGCCTCAGTGATGCACTTGCCGATCAGAGCCTGATGCCCCCGGTGAATACCGTCAAAACTCCCAATGGTCGCTACACAACCACTAAGATCAGGCAGGTCTTTCAGGCAGCGGATGATTTCCAATTTTCAATAAACTCTGGTATGCTTAACGCATCCTCTATGCGATAGTCCCCTATCGCGGTTCTCTTCAATTCTTCTACATAAGCCACTGTGCCGAGTTCACGGGCAATATCTTCAGCCAAAACCCTGATGTAGGTGCCCCTTCCACACTGCACTTTCAAATTCATGGTATTGTCCTGATAGGATAACAATTCAATACTATAGATCATCACTGTAGAGGGCTGACGCTCAACGGTTTGTCCCTTACGTGCCAACTTGTATAATGTCTTACCATTTACCTTCTTGGCTGAATACATAGGCGGGATCTGTTGAATCTCACCCTGAAATATTTCCAACACATCCACAATGGAAGTTGTTGTGAGCTCAGGCACTGATCCAGTTTCAATGATCTTTCCGGTTCGATCACCGGTATCCATGAGATGGCCCAGTTTGATCTCGGCTTCATAGGTCTTGGGCATATCCATAAATTCGTTTTGGCGTTTGGTATTCTTGCCGGTTAATACGATCAGGACACCTGTTGCAAATGGATCCAGGGTTCCGGCATGTCCCACCTTTTTGATACTGGTAGCATATCGAATCTTCCGAACCACATCAAAGCTGGTCCAATCCATGGGCTTATTGATATTGAATATATGTTCAGTACTGATCATATATCCTTCATGACCCGATTCATTCTGTCAGTGTAATCCAAAGTATCATCAATGAAGAATTTAAGTTCTGGAACATACTTCAGAGGCACTTCCCGTCCCACATGATACCTGATGCGTCCCTGGTGTTTTTCCAGGATTTTAAAACTAAATGCCACATCCTCTTCATTACCATATATGGTGAAGTAAACATAGGCCAGTTTGAGATCAGGTGCCATTTTCGCTTTGGAAACAGAGATAAACCCGGGAGTCTCATTTGCCAGGTTCTGTATCAGGAAATCAGCCACGGCGGCTCTCACAGCCTCAGCCACTCGTTCTTGTCTTGCAATTCCCATTTCCTGACTACTTCGATCCGACTATTTATTTTTTTGGACTTGAATCCAATTTGCGTTTAATAATCTCTTCTGTGTAGAACTCGATGATATCCCCCACCCGGATCTTGCTGTAATCCTTCAGCGAAATACCACATTCGTTACCTTCAATAACTTCTTTCGCCTCATCTTTGAAGCGCTTCAAAGCATTCAACTCGCCATTGAATTTGACCACACCATCCCGCACGAGACGCACCTTCGCAGAACGTCTTGCCACTCCGGAGATCACCATGGATCCGGCAATAACACCGATCCTGGGAATCTTGAACAGGTCAGTTACTTCAGCTTTCCCGATCTCATTTTCAACCACGTCAGGCTCGAGTAGGCCTTCCAGAGCTTGATAAACATCATCAACAGCAGCATAGATCACATCATAGTAACGCACTTCCACATCTTCGCTCCTGGCCAGTAGGCGGGCATTTGCGTCAATGGTAACATTAAACCCAACGATAATTGCTTTAGATGCGGCCGCCAACAGTATATCGGATTCCTTGATCATACCGATACCTCGGTGAACAATACGCACGGCTACTTCTTTGGTAGACATTTTCATAAATGAATCTGCCAGAGCTTCAATTGACCCATCCACATCACCCTTCACCAACAGGGGTACTTCTTTGACCTTACCTTCTGATATCTGACGAGAGATCTCATCCAGGGTCATATGGCGCATCCGTTTAAAATCCTGTTCCCGACGGACCAGTTGTCTTTGAGAACTGACCTCACGGGCTTCTTTATCATTTTTCATGACAACCAGATTATCACCTGCTTTGGGTACATCACTAAAACCGAGAATCTCCACCGGCGCTGATGGGCCGGCAGTTTTCAAGCGTGATCCGTGATCATCTTTTAAAGCTCGAACACGACCTGAGAAATCGCCACAGACAAAGGAATCACCAACTTTAATTTCGCCGCGGTTGATCAGGACGGTAGCAACAGCACCAATCCCTTTATCCAGACGTGATTCAACCACAATACCCCGGGCTTTCCCAGTGGGTTTGGCTTTAAGATCCAGCATTTCAGATTCAAGAACGATAGTGTCCAGAAGTTCATCCACATTGGTTCCATTTTTTGCAGAGATCTCTACATCAGGAATTTTACCACCCCAACTCTCCACCAGCATATTACGCTCAGAAAGTTCTCGACGCACGCGCTCAGCATCGGCTCCAATCTTATCGATCTTATTAATGGCAAAAATAATGGGAACGCCACCAGCCTTGGCATGGTCAATGGCTTCAATAGTCTGAGGCATCACTGCATCATCAGCAGCTACTATGATCACAACAATATCGGTGACCTGGGCTCCTCGGGCACGCATGGCTGTGAAAGCTTCGTGACCAGGTGTATCTAAAAATGTAATCGTTTTACCATCACCAACCGATACTGCATAGGCTCCGATATGCTGGGTAATACCTCCAGCTTCTCCGGCTATGACGTTTGCTTCACGGATATGATCCAGCAAAGATGTTTTACCATGATCAACGTGACCCATGATGGTCACCACAGGGGGGCGTGATTCAAGCTCAGATTCGTCCAACTCTTCCTGGGCTTCTTCCGCTTTCATAGCGGTGGCTGTTTCATCTTCCAGATCAACCTTAACCTCGAATTCTTCAGCCAATAGCTCAATGGTGTCTTTATCGATCCGTTGATTGATGGTTACCATCATCCCCATATCCATACATTTACTGATGATATCAGCAACATCAATCTCGATCAGATCAGCAAAATCATGCACAGATACAAATTCAGAGACGCGATAGACGGTATCCTCAACAGATTCTTCCTGCTTCCCGTCCCGACGACGTTTCCGCTTCCTGGTCGTATCCATGGAAGTCATGACCTTCTTGATCGAAGCATCCACCTCTTTCTGGTCAAAGGTCCGACGTTTTTTACCGCGTACTGGTCTACCTTTGGTGGGTATCCCAGTTTTTACAACATGTTTGATCTTTCGTTCAATCTTTTTAGCAATGATCTTGTCCGCAGTGGATTCTTTTGGTTTTGCAGCTTTATCTTCACCTGGTCGAAGGATGGTTGGTTTCGCTGCTTTCTTGGCAGCCTTCAATTTATCAAGATCAGACCGCTCTTTCTCAGCCTGCGCTTCAGCAAGTTTGCGAGACTCTTCTTCGATCTTTTCGCGTTTCGCTCGTTCGATAGCATCAATGCGCTCTTGCTCTGTACGACGTTTTGCATCTTCAATTTCCAAGCGGCGCTGTTCTTCGGCCTCGCGTCGTTGACGTTCCTCACTTTCGCGTGTATTGCGTTCTTCTTCGGCTTTGCGAATGCGCTCTTCTTCTTCCAGACGACGCTGATCTTCCAAGGCTTTACGATCAAGTTCCTTCTGATCCTGTTCGATCTGATACAGATCAGTTGCGAAATTTTTCATGATGACATCGTAAGTGTCCTCATCTACGGGACTCATATGATTCGCCACATCAAACCCCTGATCTTTCAGAAAACTGACTATCTCCTGATGGGATATATTGATCTGTTTCGCAATTTGATATATTCGTTTAGGTTTACTCAATCTTTCCTCTTTCCTCATCATTCCTCATACAGAACCACCTGCTCTGTAGAAAAGCACACTCCCACCGGTTCATATCAATGGCAGATCGTTTATTCATCACCCGCAGATTCACTGTCAATTTCAATCACTTCTTCGATCACTTCAACTTTGACCTCTACTTTTTCCATCAGTGCTGTCATGAAATCATCAAGCGATTTTTCACCCAGCCCCTTCAAAGTAAGTAAGGTCTCTCTGGTGGTGTTAACTATTTCATTTACAGTATCGATCCCGTTTTCAGAGAGGATTGCAACCACTCTTTTAGGTAAACCGTCAACTTCTTCTAAAAATACCTCAACCTCTACCGGCTCCTCAACTTCACTACGGGACTTGGCATCGATCTCAAATCCAGTGACCTTGGAAGCCAAACGGACATTCTGACCATTTTTTCCAATGGCAATTGAAATATCTTCATCTTCAAAAAGAGCCAGAGCTCTTTGTTTTTCATAATCGATCTTAACCCGATATGGTTTGGCCGGTGACAGGGCACGGGTCACCAGTAATTGGGGCTCAGATGTATAGTTAATAATATCGATCTTCTCGCCATTTAATTCGCGTACGATAACTTGAATTCGACTACCCTTCATTCCCACACAGGCACCAACAGCATCAATTCGTTTATCATGGGATTCAACAATGATCTTGGTACGATCGCCAGGCTCTCGTTGCAGGGTTCTAATATCAATAATACCATCTTCGATCTCAGGCACTTCGTTATTGAACAACTTTTCCAAAAAAGCCGGATCTGCTCGTGAAATTATAATATCCGGACCGCGTTTTTCTGAACGAACCTCTTTAATGATAGCCCGCACACTGTCACCACGACGGTAACGCTCGCTGTATATCTGTTCCTCACGAGGCATTTTGAGCTCGGCTTTATCGATATTTACAAAAAGAGCATCTCTGCGGATCTGATGGATCTCACCAATGATGATCTCCCCCACCCGACTGGAATAATCACGATAGATCTGATCTCGTTCAAATTCCTGGATTTTTTGAGCCATGACATGACGGGCAAAGGTAATCAGGCGACGACCAAAGGTTTCCGGATCGACCACATCGATAAAGGGATCACCAATTTCTAGATCAGGAGCAATTTCCTGGGCAGTTTTAAGATCCACCTCAAAATCAGGGTCATCCACAACCTCAACGACTTCTTTTTCCTGATAGATCTCTATCTCACCCTTATCCATATTGACGATCACATCGAAATTGTCAACATTGCCATATTTCTTCTGGATCAAGGCCTCAAAGATCTCTTTAATGATATCAGCCAACTCCTTGCGGTCAATATCCTTCTCTTTGGCAAGCTGTATAAATGATTCTATAATAATTTTACTAATCAAGGGGTCAATCCTCCTTTTACCAACGCATTTTCACTTTGCCCTGAACGACATCTGCCAGGCTCAAAGACACTTCCTCATCATCAACTTTGATGATCAGAGTATCAGCCGTGGCCGAAATGATCTCGCCTTCCAGGGGATTTTGCACCGTTTCAGACCGGTGTTCGATATTTATGGGATGCCCGACCAATCGACGAAAATGGCGAGCAGCTCTAACAGGATAATTTGCACCGGGAGACGTAACTTCAACAGAAACCTGCTCAATATCCAGGCCGGGGAGTGTTAAATTTTGATGGATGGATCGATTGACACGCGCCAATTGGTCAATGGTAATACCGGAATCACTATCACACTTCACGATCAGCTGATGCCCCCGGCGTGATGTATTCATTTTTACATCAACCAGGAAAATATCTTCAGCATCTCCGAAGCAATGCTCTATTCCAGCTCTTAATTCTTCATTGTCCCAATTCACTTTGTCTCTTCATACCTCTAACAAATCCTTTTACAAAAAAACAAAGTGGGTTCATCAACCCACTTTGCGGGCGGAATGTATTCGGGGGCGGCACTGTTTGCAAGTCCAATAATTGCAATTATTTCTCCAGCACTTCGCCTTCTAAATATTTGACATACTCTTTAAATTTTCCGGTTGGTTCTTCATCCAGCAGAGCGGAAACCACAACCCCGGCCTGTTGTGCATCACCGGCAGCCAGATAGGTATATCCCGACTGAAGTTTTGCATAGCGGGAAACTGTTCCGGCATCCATCTCAGCCACCTGGCCATAGAGTATTGCAGCATCACTGAAATTCTTTCCTCTTTCGTTCAGGTACGCCAATTTTAGCATTCCGGCGATCTTTGTCTGCTTGTCAGAACTTTTGGTCAATTGCGTAAACAAGTCTCTGGCACCAGCATGATCACCTCTGTCCATCCGGGCAATGGCCAATTGGAAGGTGGCCTGATTAGTATTGGAATTGTTGCCATATTCAGTTACGACTCTTTCCAACTCAGCCATGACGTTATCATCAAGATCTTGGCTCGCTGCCAGCGTTACTTTTGTATTTTCCAACATGGCTGTATTTTTTGCAGTTTCACGACTATTCATCCATCCCCAGGCCAACAACAGGATAACGGTCAGCGCTACAACTCCTGTAATGATCTGCTTATTGTATTCCTCGTAGATCTCTTTTCCTTTTTCAAGTGAGTCTAATAATGGATCGTGTTTTAATTCTTTTTTGGTAAATTTCTTTTTTGGTGTTAACATTGGATATTAGATCCCTTCACAATTACTATTATCAATATCTTCCCTGCAAGTTCAGCCAGGGCTTCATGTACCCCTGAGGTGATTCGAACACCTGGCCTACGCTTTAGGAAAGCGTTGCTCTATCCTGCTGAGCTACAGGGGCGTTATTCGGAATCTCCAAGACAGCCACAACCACCTCGATGCGTTTAAGCAGGTCGATTCCTCTATTCAATATTTTCCAGGCTCTGTTCTTCTGTCTCCCGCCTCAATTACGCCTGGGCTGAGCGAACGATGCCGTGGCTATCCTAACAGATGTTTCAACATTTGCAGTATAAAAAAGCACGCCAATATAAACGGGCATCCAAGGCCACCAAAGGGATTTACAGAGTTTCCGTGAATTGATTGGATTGTTGTTTCAATTACTCCTCTATCCGTTCCATGGACGCTCGGGGTACTTGGTATGTTCTACGGATATTGAGGGAGCCTTGGTATGTTCTACAGACACTTGAGGTCTGGAATACTTTGTCAATAATGTACCAATTGAAAGAGGTCATCCAAATTGGATGACCTCTGCAAGAAATCAGTTTTACGCCAATTAATGGTTCAGGTCTTTATCTCCAGACCCCCGAAAGCAACGGTGCAATTCAGAGTCACATTGATGGAACTCTCACTACTTCCCTTGGTTTTATCCTCAATACTCCCAAAAATTGGGGTCCCGGAAATGATCACATTCCAATTCTCGGGGACAATGATCTCGGTACCACCAAAGAGGGCTGTAGCATTAATGATACAGCCAGTCTCAACTGCTTTGGCTTTACGCAGGTCCAGATCAACACCACCAAAAAGAGCCGTGATATTGGCGCCCTTAAAATTGTCTGACTGCACAGCCTTTTCCACGCCACCGAAAATGGCAGAAGCCTGCACAAATTCGTTGTCACTATGAGATATCCCCGAAAATGTGAGTCCTGGTTTTCCCTGAGATTTCAGGAGCATAGAGACACCAACATACAGAATTGCCAGTGGCCACAACTTGAAGATACTCCCCCAATTAATAATATCCATCGTGGCAGATAAAAGGATTAAACCGATGATGAAAAGTATAGCCCCATTCCGACGATCATCATTTCTAATCTTCGAAAATCCAGCAATGATCAATATCAACGGCCACCATTTCCCGACAAAACCGCCAAGATGCATGACGTCAAGACTTTGTAACAGGAAAATGGCTCCAATGATGATAACACCAATGGCCATCCAGGATTGTTGATTACTTTTTCCAGGTAACTTTTCAGTCATACTATTCGACTCCTATATTTTTCCGATTGTGCTTTATAATACAAAATTGTTTGGCTAGCCCAAAGGCATTTTAAAGAATATTCTAAAATTAGCGGTATTTGCAGGAGATTCATCAAAACGCGCCAATTCATAGCGGGTAATACTCCAGGCAATCAGGGAACCAGCCACTCCTCCGATGACAATGTCAGAACAGTAATGCATATCACCGGCAACCCGCAAATAAGCCGTTAGTCCTGCTGCTGAAATAAGACTGGACCAGATCAACCCGCTCCTTTCCGGATATGAATCACTGAGCAGCATGGCATTGGTCACAGCCTGGGAAAAGGCAATACTGCTGTGACCACTGAAAAATGAGGCATAATCCACCGCCCCCCTGGGTTGACTGGTACCAAAATAATGGTAGGGGCGTTCTCTGGCAGTCGTAATCTTAGCCAGGTTTGTGATCATGCTGTTGATGGCAAACACTTCCATATTGATGAGAGCAGCCAATTCGGTCTTCTGGGCAGCAACTGGTCCCCAAACCAGGCTGGAAAGTGATACGCCATAGATCAAACGGTCACTCCATACCCTGGCTTGGTTCTGACGAGATTGTCCCCAGTAAAGCTTGTTTCGAAGCTGAGTATCCAGACGATTGGGAGCACTGAACCGGGGTTCCATGGGCATGAAATGATCTTTCGCGTACAATTCGATACCGACTGCAAGCCCTACACCGATGGCTCCTCGAAGCAGTTCTTGCCGACTCGGTTTAACCTGACCTACCGCTTCCAGGCTCATTAAGCCAGCTATCAGGATAACCACTCCCCTGAACCATGGTCTGTAGCCTTTAAGTTTAGATATTACCCCAGCTGATGTTCGTCGCAATATTCTGTTTTCGAATATTCTCCTCGAGAGGCTAATATTCCTCGACTCCGCTCGGGATGACGGACATTGGCTTCGTGCGACTATCTGCCGCCAGTTTAATAGCCAGTGATTCAAATTCTTTACCCCTGATCTTCCGAAATGTGGGTGACTCCCGGAATGGATAATCAGACGCGCTAAATGCCGACCGGCATGTTCCATCATCTGTAGTAACGATATCCGGAATTCCTTGATCATCAAGCGATCGACCTCAACCATCTGTTTACTATCAATTGTAGGAAGTAGATATCTCATTATTTGAGTAAAACATCCATCATTTTTCTTGATTCACCCTCAAGTTGAAGCGGATCGAACATCATTGCATCCTCAAGCGCCTTGTGGCAAGTGCAAGAAAGATTATGGTCATGATATTCGATGAAATGTCGCAGCAATGTGTGTGCACTTTCAAGACTTTCACCATAACGTCTGAGCAATTGCTTTACGGTGACATACTCCCCAGGATCATCCATCCAGCAATCATAGTCAGTTGGAATCGCTATGGTTGCGTAACACATCTGAGCTTCCCGAGCCAGAAAGACTTCTGGAATATTGGTCATACCCACCAGATCGCAACCGGCGGCACCTCTAAGAAAAAAACTTTCAGCCCGTGTACCCAGTCTCGGTCCATCTACACAGCCATAGGTTTTTCCAGTATGGATCATAAGTCCGAGCTGGTTCCCTGAATCAGCGATCTGTTGGCGCAGTGTGTTACAAACTGGTTCGGCAGATGATATATGAGCCACCAGACCATGACCAAAAAAAGTTTTTTCCCGATCACCTCTCACAAAGTCGAAATATTGATCTGGTAGTACAAACTCACCGGGCTTGATCTCCTCGCGTAGGCTGCCTGTGGCTGAAAAAGAGATGACCCGCTTGACTCCAACTGATTTAAAAGCCCAGATATTTGCCCGATAGTTAATCTCTGAGGGTAAAAATTCGTGCCGGCGACCGTGACGTGGCAAAAAGACCAGATCAGTATCGCCAATCCGTCCAAATATCAGATCTGCCGATGGTTTTCCAAAAGGAGTCTTAATCGATCTTGTTTCGAGCACATCAAGCCATTCCACATTATATAATCCAGTGCCTCCAATAATTCCCAGCATAAACACAACCCCTGTTCTCTATGACAAAATCAAAGACTTCCAGTCTGATCAAACCTTAATCTAAGCCTGAAACAGATCAGTGATAGGAATTTTCCATCTCTATCCAAAACGATGACCTTATTACCAAAGATCAGCGTTATCGTGAAGACACATACGCAAGTGTTGGTCAGTCAGGAATTGTTAATAAACCCAGCTTTGCCTGAAATCTATTCGCACAAAAATTTCCCTGAAACCACAAATTTCCGTTAACCCAAATGGAAGGCGTAATCCCCCCCGGTGAACGTTTGCTTTGCTGCAGATCTGAAATGTTGATGATCTTGAATAGGATGGCTGGAAAGTCAGCGCCGATCTGCGCTATTTCATTGAGTACCCGGTTGCTACAACTGCATCCATGCCGGACAGAACATTGAAATCCTGTAAGTACCATAACTTTGTTTTCTCAGCCATGATCTGCCTATGCTCCGTGTTTTTTTAAAGGATTAAATACCAGCTTTCTTGTTTCAGGATCCAACGTAACAGTCACACTTGACATGGATCTGTCAAGAATCCTGCTGTCAGCAGGTCCAATTAGGCGAGTGCCTGCCTCTAGCTTCCCGACAACAGTGAGACAGGGTTCGCTAAAAGAATCGATCAAGCTGGTATTGTAAGCCAGTTCAGCTCGTTCCTGTTTGACCGTTTTCTCAATATTGGTCAAGTCTTTGTAACCGTTTTTAAATATTCCGAAGTTTTCCTGCATGGTGGTTATATAGCGTTTAAGGACATTTCCCACCATGGTATTACTTTGACCTTCACTTTTTAGTCGTTGCAGGATCAGCATGCTTTTTTGACGTAATTGTTCAAGATGTGCTTTCTGACTTTCAAGGGCGAGGTGCTTATCATGGTGTTTTCTGCTGTGTGACAGGTGAGTCTGCTTAAATTTTGTGATGAACGGATCTTCAACAGCATCGGGACCAAATTTTATCACACAGTCCCTAACGATGTTGTAGGAAATCAACTTATTGCCAACTGCAATTGTAGAATCAGCAATTCGAGGACATACCAAAGTATCCATCACAGTTATATTCGCATGATCTATGATCCGCGAGACAATCAATTTTGAACCTACCCAAACTCGGAAATTCTTAACAATGGGCGTATGGATGTTCTGCTCCGCCTTGATATCACCCTCATCACCTTGCAGGAGGTTATCAAGTCCCTGCTGACAATCAAGATCACCTCCACACCGAATGGTTGCAGATCTGATCAACCCTCTGACGATGAGAGTGGCCGGGCTGGAAATGTTCGCCCCTCCACTAATATCACCATGAACCAACAGGGCGTGTTCTGAATCAATATTTCCGTGAAGTTTCCCAATGCTGTCGTACTGTTCAAATGGATATACGGATACTTTCCCCCGGGTTGTGATCTGGGCGACCCCATCAACGGAAGCAGTGATTACATTTCCCACCGAATTGGGCATGACATTCACACCACAAAAGTGATGAATTTCTGTCTTCCCGGCATCACTCAAAACATCTTGAGTTCCATCAGGTCTAAGACGAATGCGTTTCGAAGAGGATGTCAGTGTTAACAAACGATCACCCTCCATTACCATTCCTGACAGCTCCTGATTATGTAAACTGGTTAATAATTTGTATGGATCAACACCCTCAACTTCCAATTCAGATGAAAAGTCAACTTTATACTTAACCAGTTCAACCCTGATCTTGCTGGTGGCGACTGGAAGTTGTCCTTGATACCCCTGGGCAAGCTTTTGAATATTGTCTGGAAGTAAACCGTGTTTATACCCTTTGTTCTCGAGGACTTTATAAATTTCAGCTGAACTGGCGGAACCCTGGGTGATCCCTCCTAAAATGAATTCACCATTTTTCAATACTGAAAGGGATAGTTGTCCCTCTGCAAGTGGGATATTCATCAGTTTATGATCTTCTCTGCGATTCTGGATAGATTGATCAAAATTCGTTCGTACGAATTAATAAACTCTGTATGCTCTTCAGTATAGAGGATAAACCCTCCTGATTGCTCGATCTCATGATCCGACAAAAGCGTTTTCTCGATAGTGGAATATATGTTCTCCAGGCTGGAACTGCGTTTGATTAAATAACTGCCTGGCACATCCTTGGGCATATTTTCACCAGCGAAGGGTGAATCGTCACAAATATAATAGGTCGGTATCTCCGGATGACGATTTCGCTTCAGGATAGCATCTATTTCCATGACCATATCATCATAGCGGATAGTAGTTATCTCCGTATTGGCGAATATCATCCCGACATTTCCAGTTGCGACAAAGCGCCGAACATCATTTTTCCGGGTAACCAGATCAAATGGAATATCCAGGATATGAGCAAGACTTCTCACACTTCTGGCCAGAGAACTATCTCGATCGATGAATAGAATTAATTTCATACAGCATGTATAATAGCAAGTCGTGTTATGATTTCAAGGCGATACTTTGAAAAATACGGGGAATTCCACAGGTCGCATGAATTCCTTTAATTATTGTCTGTCCATAAATTATACCATTTGTACTTCAGAGGGCGCGCATAGGTTCAAAATATTTTACTGTTCTGTAAGCTTAAAATTTTACGCATAGCGGTAGCTATGGTTATAATTTTAAGTGAAGCAGAACTGTAAAAGATGAAGAAGATAACGCGCAGTTTGAAGTATAAATGGTATTAGGTGCGAAGCAGATGCACCTACAGCTTTCCATAATGAATTTGACGAATGCTACGAAAAAGCATTAATACCTTCATGCATTTCGTTTGCTTCGTTGTAGAAAAAGAGTTTATAGACGAACACTAACTAATCAGTCGGATATTAAGGGAAATTAATTTAAATGAAGCCGCCCGTGCTATAACACGAGCGGCTTCATTTTTTAATCGATGTGTCTTATTCTATGATATTGGTTCAAACCTGGCCTGGAAAAATCTCAAATATTCCGGCTCATAGGTGAATTGTAAACCAGTGATCTCATTTCGACGATCATATACATCGGCTATGGACTCAGCGACCACATCCATGTGAGCCTGAGTATAGACCCGACGTGGCAGTGTGAGCCGTACCAGCTCCAGATTAGGACGATTGTGATCACCTGTTTCCTTATTACGACCAGCGGAAACAATCCCACGCTCCATACTGCGAACACCGCTCTCGATGTAGATCTCTGCAGCCAGAGTCTGGGCTGGAAAAACATCCTGAGTGAGATGCGGCAGAAATTTCTTGGCATCTAGAAAAACACCATGGCTACCAATGGGTTTCACAATGGGAACCCCGAATTCCATCAGCTTTTTGCCCAGGTATTGGGTCTGCCCCACTCTTGAACGCATGTGATCATCCTGGACTGATTCAGTAATACCAATGGCTAAAGCCTCCATGTCCCGACCTGCCATGCCTCCATAGGTATGAAGGCCCTCAAAGACCACAACCATATTTTGTGCCTGGCGATAGGCTTCTTCATCATTGGTCGCCAAAAACCCACCAATATTGACCAGTGGATCCTTTTTAGCACTCATGGTGGCATGATCAGTCAGGGCGCAGATCTCAAAAACGATCTCTCTAACACTTCTATCGGCATAACCAGCTTCACGTTCTTTTATGTACCAGGCGTTCTCAGCAACACGGGTCATATCATGTACAATGTCAATACCATGCTTATTGGTCAGCTCGCGCAAAGCTTTAATATTTTCCAAAGCAATTGGTTGCCCGCCTGCCATATTGACAGCTGTGGCAATACACACGTATGGAATATTTTCAGCACCGACCTTTTCTATCAGATCTGTTAATTTTTGCAGATCGACATTACCCTTAAATGGATGATCGCTTTCAGTATCATGAGCGTCATCTATGATCACATCAACAAAGGTTCCACCTGCCATCTCCTGATGTAGTCGGGTTGTAGTGAAATACATATTCCCGGGAATGAAATCGCCATCCTTGATCAGTATCTGAGACAATATGTGCTCTGCCCCGCGTCCCTGGTGGGTGGGAATGACATATTTATAGGAATAGTATTCCTGGATAGTCTGTTCAAGATGATAAAAATTTCTGCTGCCAGCATACGACTCGTCACCAAGCATCATGCCAGCCCATTGCCGATCACTCATAGCATTTGTGCCACTATCAGTTAAAAGATCGATATAAACGTCATCAGACCTCAATAAAAAAGTGTTGTAACCGGCTTCTTCAATGGCTTTGATACGATCATTTCGGGAAGTCATGGTCAGATGTTCGACCATTTTAATTTTCCAGGGTTCAGCCCAAGATTTTCTGTGTGTCATTTAATTTCTCCAAGATTTATGATAATTATTGATCTATTTTCATACACAAACAAACACTGTCCTTTACAGGGTGAATAAAAGTTATAAACTATCCTCATCCAAGTTTATATACGCTTACAACTCTCTCGAGCTGATCCGGTTTGAATTCAACAAATTCAATCCTAGAATACATCCCTGCTCAAGCAATAAACGTTCCATCACAAAATAGTCACAATAATTGTTTCTCTTTTATGAGCTACAGGTTATGTTTCCTTATGATAATATTGATAATTCATTGCAGTATTACACCTTTTAGATAGTGAAACGAGGATAATGATCATGCACGAAGCATCGCGTCAAATTCTATTTTATGGGGACACTCTCTTTTCTAAAGGCTCTTCTCAAAATAAAATTGGGCAAGTGTTAGAAGCTTATGACGTCCATTTCAAAAAATCTTCTCATAAAATTGATGCATCATTTTTGGAATCCTTTGAATTCATTTTTCTCGAGCACAAAACCCGAAGTGGACACCTCGCTACATTTTTTGAACTACTTCCAGCCTGTCCAATTATAATCGTTATACCTCAAAGATCGGAAATGCTTCTGGCTAGTGCCCTTAATTTCCCGATCCATGATTTCCTCATTGCAGACGATTCTGATAATTATCTGGATCTGCTTCAAGCTGTGGTGCAACGTGGGATGAACCGGTTCATTTCCAAAAGTGACCTGACTGAGACAGACCAGGAAACAGAACATAAACCCTATTTTGATCAGGAACAATCCCATACCGATTTTAAACAATTATATTCTCTGCTACGCTCGCTGACTGATACGGTTCCTGACATGATCTGGGCTAAGGATCTTGAAAATCGCTATATTTTCACAAATTCTGCGACCTGTAAAAATCTTTTAAATGCTGTCAGCACTCTGGAACCGTTGAATAAAGATGTCATGTACTTTGTTAATCGTGAACGAGCTGCCCATCCTGAAGATCCACAGTGGTTTACGTTTGGTGAGAAGTGTCCTGATTCAGATAGAATTACTATTGAGGAAGGAAAACTTTGTCAATTTAAAGAATATGGCAATGTCTTCGGAAGCAATCTTGTTCTGGATATCTATAAAGCCCCCATTTACGATGATAAGAACCAACTTATCGGCACCGTAGGCAGTGCCAGAGATATTACATTACTCGAAGAAACCAAGGAACGCTATCTTAAGCTTTTCGAATACTCACCAGATCCTGTTGTGGTCCATATTGATGGAGCTATCATCACTGCCAATCAGGCTGCTGCGGCGTTTCTGGGAGCGGAAAATCGCGAAGATTATTATGGAGCCAATGTTTTTAACTTTATCCATAAAGACTATCGTAAGCAATCCATTGAAAGATTGAAAGATGCTGCCAATTCTGAACGTCCCAATGAACTGATCGAGGAAAAATATGTGACCCTTGATGGCAGTATCCGGGATGTTGAAGCCATATCTGTACCCATCACCTATGGCAACAAAAAAGCCTGGATGGCAACATTCCGGGATATTACGGAGCGAAAAAAGAGTGAGACTGATCTACAGCGATCATTGAAAGAGAAAAATGCCCTCCTCCGGGAGATCCATCACCGGACTAGAAATAATATGCAAGTGATCATCGCCATCATCAATCTTAGATCCCGAGAGATCTCAGATCCTCGATCAAAAGTATTATTCAAAGAAGTAAGTGACCGAATCACGGCCATGAGCCTGGTCCATGATCGACTCTATGAATCTAATGATCTGTCTGCTATTGATTTTACCGCTTACTTGACCCACCTCTCAACCTATATAAAGCTAAACCATACAAATGTATCCGAGCGTGTTTCCATCGAAATAGGTGGCGATACCGCTATAGTTTCCATTGACCAAGCCGTGCCATTGGGACTGGTGATCAATGAAATTTTGACAAATGCTTATAAATATGCTTTTCCTGATAAGCAAACCGGATCGATCAATATTGTGCTTACCCATGAAGCTAAACAGGGATTAAGAGTCTCCATCACAGACAACGGAATTGGTTTACCCCTCGATGCCTTTAACGATTCCTTGAGTACAGTTATTCTATCGACCCTGGTGAAGGATCAACTTGGAGGAAGTCTGGAGTATGTGAATGACGGGGGTACACGATTTACCATTCATATCCCAGACGTGGAAATCAAGCGCAGGATCTAATTCTGCTTATTATATGGTCATTTCGTTAACTGTTAAGACGGGAAATGGGATGGTGACTGAATCCTGATCCAGATGCAGCATATAGATATCATGAGTATTTACCAATTGACGTTTCAAGCTTTGACCCGTAAAGTACTGTACATTCTCTGTACCGACATCAAGAATGATACAAGCGATCCTGGTACCATCATTCAATTCAATAGCGTCAATCAACTTTTCATTATTTTTCCCCTTTAATAGGGCGAAGAGATTTACATTTAGATTGGTCTCAAGGATTTGAATCTCTGTACGGGGAATGACTTGAACTGATTCATCCAGGGGATTCTCAAACACCAGATAAGCACCATCTGCATTGATCAAACGTCCATTGATCTCTTCCTGGTCATGTTGAATTATATTTATTTCTAGTCCAGTTGATGTCGTACCTAATTCTGCCTTTACACCATAAGTTTTTGCAAAGATGGAAGAGATGCTTAAGGCAATGATGATGGTCAGGATCAGGGTTTTAAAAGATTTTTGCATCTCAGCTTCCTCTCAAAGACCTTTAGTGGTCTGAACTGGAAGCATTATAGTGCTTGAGCCAGATTGCCTCAATCAGGGCAATCCTGATGTTGCTGAGGAAAATCCCTAGCTATGGCTGCCCGACAACCCTAGCCCGCATATTTTTTGAAGGAATGCAAACTTACTGGTTCTTTCCATTTTTTTCCTCGTCGGAAAGATAAACCTGTCCTCAAAAGCTCTGCGGGAGCTTCCCGCACGATCTCTTCGCTACACTCAGATTCAATTAAACATGAACATGTATGAACTGATATTTTTGATTCATGCCTTTAAAAGTTATATTCGCAGGTTTTTAGCATACTCGTTCGATTTGTAATGATATTTATGTAAATAGGGATGAATAATGGCAAACGTAACGCTCACAGATATTCGTAAATCATTTGGAACTACCGAGATTCTGCACGGCATCAACCTGGAAATCCATGATGGTGAGTTCCTGGTGCTGGTAGGACCATCCGGTTGTGGAAAATCAACCCTGCTCAGACTGGTGGCTGGTCTGGAAGAGACGACTGCAGGTGATATCTTCATTGGAGAAAAGCAGGTAACGGATGTAGAACCCAAGAACCGTGACATTGCCATGGTGTTTCAGAACTACGCCCTCTACCCTCACATGAATGTTTATGACAACATGGGCTTTGGTCTCAAGCTTAAAAAGATCCCTGCAGCTGAGATCAAGGAGCGCGTGACCAATGCATCTGAGATCCTGGGTATCACGGAGTATCTGGACCGTCGGCCAAAAGAACTCTCCGGTGGTCAGCGTCAGCGGGTGGCTGTGGGTCGTGCAA
>JAYEKW010000050.1 GCA_034716895.1 Candidatus Neomarinimicrobiota bacterium | reverse complement strand
TCGTTTTAGCCGGATCATGGTAAATTCATAAGGTTCTATTCTTACCAGGATGAAACTGAATGCATCGATTCGTTTTTTCAGACTTTATTCAGTTCATGATGATCTCGAACTTTGATTATTAAGCTGGCCTGAGATAGCCGTATGCATCAGGAGTCATCACCTCGCAGCAGTGTAAGTTCTTTTGCCACGAAGACACAAAGGCTCAAAGAGCCATTCAGGGAATTTATAGAACATAGTGCCTTAGTGTCTTTGTGGCTATATATGTAAAATATACTTACGGATAACATGGGCCGGTTTAATATGAATATGAAAAATACATCAAAGTATAAATTCTATTTACTATTGTGCTTGATAGGGTTGTCAGCATTTTCGAATATCCTATATGCAAAACCGTCAGGCACTTCCCCTGAGAAGATAAACAAAATTGATTCGCTTCAGGTTATTCTGAATGGGGATACACTCACCTTTCCGAAAGTATATGCCGTTGATATTCCCCTTTATTCATCTGCACTGGATTCATTATCGTCAGAAGATCCTGACAATGCTAATACCAGATCTTCACAGACTGAAAATGGCCTGGGAGCCACCGGTAGCATTAGCCGTGGAATTCAGGTTTCAAGTAATGCATCGGTCTCGCTGCAATCCAGTATGTATTTGAAGATCAAAGGCAAATTGAGTGAAAACTATGTGGTGTCAGGTGTTCTAACTGAAAAAACATCACCATTACAACCCATCGGAAACACTCGCCGTCTGAACGACTTTGATCGGGTGATGGTCAATGTGACCGGGCCGGCCATGTCTGCTACCATTGGTGATATCGACCTGAAAGCAAAAAATGGCCGATTTGGTCGCTTCCAGCGTTCCATTGAGGGAATCGATCTAACAGCAAAAACGGGTCGCCTTGCTGTTCGTACATCTCTGGGTTTCAGCTACGGGAAATACCATCTACAGCAGATTCAGGGCAAAGATGGTAAACAGGGACCGTATCGGCTCATCGGTAAGAATGGTGAGAAGTTCATCATCGTCTTGGCCGGTTCTGAAAAAGTAAAATTGAATGATAAGTTACTGCAACGCGGCAAAGATGATGATTACAGCATAGATTACAATGCCGCTGAGATCACATTCACTCAAAAACAGAGTCTTTCCAACAATTCTCGAATAAGTGTTGAGTTTGAGTATGTACCAGATATCTATCTGGCCTCATATTCTTTTGGAAAACAATTGATCAGGGGTGGCATTTCTGTGGGCGACACTAAAAATTCACCGTTTCATTTCTCCGCTGAGTGGCAAACTCTGAAAGATGATTCTGGGAATCCCCTGGGAAATGTAGATGTTGATCAATTGCAGGGAATCTTTGATCACCTGCCGGACACCACACGATCCATTATGGTCAGCAGCATCAGTCCAGACACGATTACAGGAGATTATCAACTCGGGACTGACAGTATTTTGGTTTATGTCGGTGAAAACCAAGGTGATTATTCGGCCGGATTCAGCTTTGTCGGATTGCAGAATGGTCAATACAGGAAAATTCTAGAGGGGCAGGACAGTTACTTTGTGCATGACACACTTCAAGGCGAATATTTGCCCGCCCAACACTTTTATGCGCCCCGTTCCCAAGAGGTGTTAGCGCTACAGGGTGGTGCATCAGTTGGATTTATGAGCCTGGATATGGATCTGGGACTGTCTCAGGCAATTCAAAACTTATATGCTTCTGATTTAACACCAAACACGAGAAAAGCCTGGGAGTTGCGGTTGAGCTCAGAGTGGCGGGGATTTAAAGCGCTGCTGGGGGATAAATATTATGAAGATGGATTTGCGACTCATGATGCGCTTGAAACGATGGAGTATTATCGGCGATGGCAGATCAGCCCACGCGTCACTGAAGAAGAATATCTCAAATATGGCGAGATCCATCTGGGAGAAGTAAAGGAAGATTATGTTTCTGGAAAAGCTTCACAACTAGCGAGAGCAGGGGAGATCATCGGTCGACAGATGGCCGTTAAGGCAAACACAAAAACTGACAGACCGCTTCAGCTCAAAGTGAATAGTTCGATGACAGATCGGGATAATAAGCTAAGCCAGCAGCACCTGATCAGCTCCACACTCACCCTCGCCAGAATTTCCACAGATGTTCAGATAAGTGTTGAAGATCGTAGCAATTCAAGCCTGTATCCATCAAATGATCATATAAAAGCAGGTGGTGGCATAAGCTATGCCTGGACTGCTGCTAACCAACTCACCGTGCACTACGATCGTAGGCAGGATTATCGTTTGAGTCCAGAACATGGCTCGTTCTTTGGGTCGGAGATTTTCCGTTCATGGAGTGATCAGCGACAAGATTGGTCGATGACCTATTCGTTTGCTGATTTTAAAAACACCGGGGGTGCGTTCCAGTTTAAATACCGAGAGCATCAGAATGAGCATAGCTCAACTACTCAATACTACCTCGGGAACCTTAAGTTCAAGGGAAGTGCTTTCAAAAAACGATTTCGCTTCGAAGAACATTATGTGATCGATGAAGAACATATACCAAAATACGATTACCATTATGTTGAAGTTGATACCGGGTATGGTGACTACAGCTATGACCCGTTTATCCGGGACTATCTGCCCATCAGTGGCGGAAGATTCATCAGGCAACGTGTGTTTTCAGATGTGGAAGAACAAGTTAGGAAATATGACAACAAGACCCGTCTGGAATTCAATTCTGCTTCGTATGGTAAAACCGGTAAAGCAGGCATCCTGATTCGTATCCGCTCAGAATCCCGATCCAAGCTTCAGGTTGACACAGGCTCCATCATACAGGATCAGACGCTTCAATCCCTGAATTTGACCTATCAAACGGGAGCAAAACATTTGCTTACCAAGATTAATTATATAGGTAGAAATACCCGTAATCGTTCCACTTTGTACAATTACGGAAATGAAAGCAGAGGTTTTCTAGAACACGGTTTGAATGGTGAAATTAAATGGTCATCAGGAAGTTTTTCTAAACTTGGTTTGACCTATGCAAAAAGAAACCGCAAGATTGAGTATAATGCACTTGCTACTGAAAATTGGCAATCCTATCGACCCTATCTGGAACACAAAGTTCATTTTTCAGCCAAGCAGAAGTTGAATGTAATGCTCAAATATGCAGAGGTGGCTGACTTGCATCTGGATCAAAACTACACTGAAACCTATCTGGGTCTTGACCATTTTCTAAAAGTCAAAAGAAGAGGCAGACTGGATCAGAAATTAATGATTTCCAGGATCAAAGCGGATGTCAGTGGAATTCCATATTCAGTATTTTCCGGTCGCCAGCCAGGGACCAATTGGAAATACTCGATAAATGCACGGTACACTTTTTCAAGTAGTTTTCAACTATCAACAAACTACAGCATCCAGAAGCGGGGGAGTACCCGACCAGAGCAATATTTACGGGTAGAAGGACGCACTCATTTCTAATGCATAGTCATCCAATAATATTGAAATATTTGACGCTGGTTTTGTTGAGCACCGGATTATTTGGACAATCCATACCCTTGCATATCGAAGTCCATGGCGTGACAGATTCCTTGATCATTGAAAAGAACAGCGTCGATTCGCTGCTGAATAGAATGATTGGTTCGTATCAAGAGCAGGGATATTGGGATGCCAAAATTGAGCTCAATACTACCGGTGCCAATTCTCAAGTGCTTACTGCAGTCATTAATACAGGATCCCTGGCAGCGGTTAAGCACCTGCATTTCCTGGATATTGATGAACGGGAAAAATGGGTTCTTAAGCAGGAATTTACGCTGGGTGCTCTCGAGGTCGATGCCGATAAATTAACCCAGGCTGAGACTCATCTGATCGGTCTCGGGTACCGGTTCAAAGGACAGCGGGAGATCGCTCGTGATAACGCCAACAACTATCATCTTACTTACCGGCTGCAGGATCGACCAGAATTGAACATTGATGCCCTGGCAGCCTTTAATCAGAGTTCGAAATCTGATACGGTGGCCTGGTATGGTCACCTGTATTTGCATGTTCCTAATCTTGATGGCCGTGGAAAATCAATGAAGCTGAATTGGAAAAGACTAAAAACCGACTCTGAACAATTTTTAATCAAGTATGAACATCCCTGGCTATTGGGAATCCCGCTAAAAGCAATACTCAGTTTCGGTCGTGAGGTAGTAAATGGTGATTATCAGGTTATTCAGTCTCGAGCAGGACTTGATTGGAGGTTGGATTGGGAGCGTTCATTGATCTTCCACTATGAGAATCTGCATTCCTTGATCACAAAAGATGGTGGTTTACTCAATCCTGAATGGCGATCCGTCAAGCGCCAAATGATGGGTCTCGGTTATCGTCATGAAAAACTGGACATCGTTGCTCACAAGGGCTTTGCATTACGAACATCATTGGAGCAGGAATTAAATTTTGAACCATCATCCATCAGTCGTTTGCTCCTCCGTTCTGAAGTGGAAACCAGTTTCTTTCCTCGGCTTTTTCTATCCCAGAGAACTGCGCTCCAATTGCAGAATATCACAAGCTCTTTAACTGATCCTTCCATACTTGGACCTTTAGGTGGTGTAAATAGCGTGAGAGGTTATGAAGAAAACTTTTTACGGAGTCCATCAATCATGAGCCTCCAACATGATCTGCATCTTTTACTGGGAAGTCAATCACAACTGGTGATCTTATTAGACCTGGGAATTTATTATGATTCCAAGGTGGTCAGGCATATCACTGGCTATGGCGTGGGAGTTCAGTTAAGTACAGGACGAGGTCCTCTGAAGTTGATCCTGGCTGGTCATGAGGGCCTT
>JAYEKW010000049.1 GCA_034716895.1 Candidatus Neomarinimicrobiota bacterium | reverse complement strand
ATCATAATTCTCAGAGAAAATAATAAAACCATCCCAGGGGCTACCGAAGATCACGCCATCCGTAAAAGTTACGGGTACCCGGGCAGCCAGTCGTGTTGCCAGGGAATCGATACTCCCATCTGCTTGATAGACCCAGCCAATAATGGTATCTCCCGTATCCATATTGTAAATGGAATAGGTGGAGTTTTGGGTGACTGCCGGATTGTCAGACCCACCGAAAGAAACTGAGGTCGAATCAGCATCTACAACGATCTTATAGATACCAGAAGCGTCTCTCAAGGCATTTACATCACTTGGCAACACTTCAAAGATGCCGGTTCCCTGATTCCAGGCCGCGCCTTCAGGACGCCTGGCCTTTGGAGCATTTGATGGCCGGGCATCAGGAGTCACTGAAACAAATTGCGGGAGAAGCGGTGAATTGCCCTTAAAATTTTCCAGATATTCAAGGGGTTCCCATTTGTATTCATCATCATCGATGGTTCCATCACCATTGACATCTTCCGGAACATTACTATCAGAATCCTTTAAAATATCAATCCCAATATCATAAGCAACCACAGCATAGCTGTAGGTGACTCCGTTGATCACATCTGTATCTACGTAGCGATGTTCCAGTCCAGTGTCCTTGCCCAAGCTGAACCAGGGAGCCACCGGATCCGGACCACTATAATTGTTATTGTAATTATAGGGATCACTATTTTCTTCAGCTTCGGTGAGATCGTATTGAGCGATTGGTCGCCAGCCTACAGCCTGACCATCGTTATCATAGATCACATCCTCGTGGGGATTGCCCCAGCTTTTTCCTCCATCAGTTGAGCGATAAACCTTATAACCTTGAAAATCACCATTTCCAGTCACAATGTCAGTGGAGTACTCCGCATTGGAATCCCAGTACAGGGTCACCATCTCATCATCACCCACTGCTGATACAGTTGGGGCATCTGGTGGAGAGAAACCCTGGTAGCGCAAATCGTACATGATCTGAGCCATTTCAGCATTCTTCGCCAGATCGGGAGGAGTGTCTGAGGTTTTAGTATCATCCGGCGGATCACCCATGATCACGGCAAATGAAAAGTAGGTAGTCTCCCCTACAGCCAGATCAAAGGGGCCAGCTGACATGATAAACACACAATCCAGGCCTTCTGGGAAATCTTCCAGGAGTCCTTCAACAGAATCAAAATGAGGGTTGAGATTACCACCATTGGCCGGGTGAAAATACCAGTCCTCATAATTGGCTACCAGCGGATTTGCATCACCCTCTGGAATTCCACGCCAATTCCAATCATAAAAATTACTGCCAGCACTACCGGCATAGGCCGTATCGCCAGCCATGAGGGCATACATGATATTTTCTTTATCCACAGCACCGGGACAACCACCAGAACCGGCATAACCACCGCCACTGCAACTGCCGCCTGAGTTCTCATCACTCTCGACACCGGGACGAACATACCAATCAAACCAATGCCAGTCAGTCAATCCTAAAGCATCACCAGCGAGCACATCAATGGTTCCGTCGCCATCTAGATCCAGATCACGGGCGGCATTAGGTGTGTCCAGCAATTTAAGGGCTGAATAGGCCAGGTTTTCTTCTCCGTTGCTGTCATCATCCCAATCCCAGATAAAGGCCATATCATAATTGGCATCATAAGCCATCATATCGTCATCATTACTTCGGCCGGAATAGCTGCCATTTTCCAGGCGTGAGTAAGAATCTACATCAAAATAAAACCCGCCAAAGACCTCTGTATAATCAAAACCATAGTAACTGCCATCTCCCCGGTCACCATCTGTGGGCACATAGCTCAAAGGCTTGAATTCATCGGTCACACTGCCGTCAGCATGAGTGATAGGCAACCAGAGCATATTGGGCTCTCCATCGCCATTAAGATCCAGGGGAAAACCTTTATACGATTCATTAGTCACTTCAACCGTAAAAAATGCAATATCCTCTGCATAGGATCGGCCATAGGAGTGGGCGTTCACTATGACATGCATTCCCAGTGGATAGCCCTGGGTTTTGTCCTCATCACGGGTGGCCAGACGATCATCAAATTCCATATAGATGTCCTGATCACCAATATGGCGGCCAAAAATCTCTTCACCAAAGCGGGGGGAATTTGGATCAGTATCCACAGCCCAATCACCGGGCCAGGTTCTTTCTTCAAATCCGGTTGTCGTGTTGATGGTCAGGGGCCAGGTATCAGGAATATCACTGGAAGCCAACAACGGATAGGGATCACCTGTATCAGTATAGATTCCGCCATAGATCTCACCAGCTAATACGTCTCCAGAATGCAAGCCACCGTAGTGTCCTTTTACCGATTCCCAGTCAGCCTGTTTTTTGCCATCAATTCTGTCAAACCAGGATTCAGTGACTGTGGAGCCCCAATACACCAGGGTATCATCTTCAAAATATTCTCCCGAGTACATGGGTCGTTGTGCCCATGGTGCAAAACTGCTATCCGGCAGCTTCCCAGGGACACCAAGGATAAAGGACACATCAGAGATGTATTGGAAGCCTTTGTACAGACCAGAGGGAGATGAGTAGGATTCAAATTCAATGAAGCTACCGTAATTATGGGTGGCAAACTGCAATTCGCCCTTACTCATATAGCCTCGGGCCCGATTGAGAATAGGATCAAAAGCAGCAGTCTTGGCAAAACTTCTCTGCTTGATGGGCAAAGGTTCGGATCCCTGTAAAACACTCATGGAGATCAGGATGATTAATAACAATATGGATAATTTTTTCATAATATCACCTAAAACGATAGTTCGAGCGTAAGATCGATCTTACGGGGGTCTGAGAAATAATAAGGTCGGTCATACCTGGTTAGAGACGATGACCCATTTTCAATAGCCGTTGTCGCTCGTCGGCCAGGATCAGTTGGGCTACCTGTCTCCTCATAAATGTCCAGAATATTTTCACGATTAAAGATATTGCGAACGATCAGCCCGGCAGACCAGGTGGTAGCTCCCAGTTGAAAACGTCGGCGAGCAGCCAGGTTGGTCTCAATATACCAGGGCATCCGTTCAGAGTTAGTCGCACCGGACCGATTCAAATTAATATCAAATGGTGTGTAAGGAGCACCACTGATGGCAACCAGGGTCAGGTGCACGGTTGCATTATTGAAAGGATAATAGCCGTAGAGTTTCGGGCTGTTCTTTTTATCAAATCGATAACCGCCGGTAACCGTCATATTGTGAGTCCGGTCATAGTTCATGAGCACTTCTTTTTTAGGCATGGACTCCGGTGTGTCAGATGAACGATAACCCTGCCAGGCATCAGCCCGATTGGCAGTAGCTCTGGACAAGGTGTATTGGATCACAGTTGACCAGGCACTGCCTCCCCGTTTAGCAAGAGAGAGATCCAGGCCACGGGCAGAACCATAGTCATAATTAACAACAACAGCATAACTGTATGGAAAGGCTTGAACTCGTTCGGTGGAAGCCAGATCTGAATAATCCTTGGACCAGCCAACCATGCCCATCCGCCAATAATCTACAAATTCCCAATTCAGACCGAACTCGTAGGAAGTTACGCTCTGAGCCTGGGCGTGACTGTTGCCTAGAATAGGTAAGGCAGTAGTCAGGTCGTTGGCATCGTTTAGATAGATGTTACGATAGGTCAAGTTCTGGTAATAGCGTCCATACCCAAAGGTAAAAGTGGCTTTATCAGTAATAACGTGACTGATACCGATCCGTGGTGACCAGAGCACTTTCCATTCACTGGGAACTGCACCGGAGGTACTTTTCCGGGGATCTGCCCAGGAGCTATCCAGTGAGTTCTGAAGATCAAAGCGGACACCGGCATTAATGGTCATCCAGGGATATTCGATCTTATCCAAAGCGTAGGCACCGATCTCAACTGGTGTTTTTTCACCTGTTCCGAAGAGCAATTTGTCAAACCAACCATCGGCTTCAAATTGATCCGGAAGGCCATAGGTTTCTCCGTAAGGGCTTTCCAGCCAAGGTAATTGGGTCTCATCAAAGGTGATGAGATGTCGTTTTAAATCGATCCCACCTTGTAGCTGATGGTGCTTATTGATCCGGGTGGTCAGGTCAAACTTGACTTCATCCGTAACACTCTTGGTCCAATGTCGATATCGGTCTGAGCCGCCTGATCCATATTCATAATAAAAGATATAATACAGGGAATCACGCATGGCGGACATTTGTTCCAGACTCATGGTACCCGGTGGATTCGAATAGAGGTTGTAGGTGGAATCAGGATACAGCATGTATTCCCAGGCAGCATATTGCCCTTCTTCCAGGTATTTATCCATGGGATCGCCCAGGTGCCACCAGTGACGTTCTCCGGCGGAGTCACGATAATCCAGTGAATCAAGCGGGTTGATCAAATTTCCATTTGAAAAAAGTTTGCTGGTGAGAATGGTCTCACCATCTGTATCATAAACTATCTCATTAAAGCGTGAAGCTATCCGAATCTTATGCCAGGGTCGAATCTCGATCTGGTCCCCATGCTGAACAACGATGTCATAGGGATCATCGTACTCAGCACCATCTCCCGTTCGTTCATAATAAGCAACCTGCACACGCAGACAGCCAGGACCCCAGGCTTCAAAATATTTGGATGAACCCGTTTCATTTTCGATGGTTGAACCAGGCAGGAATTTCTGACCACTTTCAAAAGGGATATCACACTCGCCGTAATAGTTCACCCCTTGATGTGAACCCCGGGCTTCGGTCCCGATCTGATACTCAACCCAGTCGGGGTAACCATCACCGTCCATATCGCCATTTTCAACATTGATCTCCATCTGCTGGGTAAAACGCGATGCGCTCATGGTATAATAGGTCTGTTCGTTTAACT
>JAYEKW010000048.1 GCA_034716895.1 Candidatus Neomarinimicrobiota bacterium | reverse complement strand
GTCAGAGCAGACGTTTCAGCAAGTGGATACCATATACCGTATAACCCTTATACCTTTATACCCCAGAATATTTTATTGACCCCCAATCTCAATGATTGTATCCAGGTACGCATTATGACGATGAGCCATAAATATATCGAAATGTCTAACTAAACCGGATGGTACCCATATGATGTCCAGCCAGATCAAGGCTTACTTCATCACCGGGATTCAGAACTCCAATTCCTTCAGGTGTGCCGGTAAAAATAATGTCACCGGGTTGCAAGTCAGTATATTCTTCCAAATAAGCGGGAATCTTTTCCAGCGGCAGGATCATCTGGCTACTATCACCCCGCTGTCGCACTTGCTGATTTAAAACCATGGTAAACCTGATCTGATCCAGGGAGGGGATCTCTTTTGCAGGGATAAAACGACTTACTACGGCAGCACCATCAAATGATTTTGCCAGCGTCCAGGGCTTGCCGGCTGACTTCAGTTCACTCTGGACATCCCTAAGCGTAAGGTCCAGACCCAATCCGATTCCGGCAATAAATGATCCCTTATTATTGCGATCCATCATGACCACCAGCTCAGTTTCATAGTGAACTTCACCATGATCCCGAAACAATTTCTGTACCCCGTTCAATGGTACCAGGGCATTCAAGCCTTTTTGAAAAATCAGTGGTTGAGCTTCCACCAGATTGCCTAGTTCTTCAGCATGTTTGGCATAATTGCGACCCAGACACCAGATGGTACGTGGCTGGATGCCTTTTTCTTTTTCTGTGAAATCGAAGACCATGTTAGTTCCTGAGTTTTTTTGAGTTTATGAGCTTATGAGTTTTTTGAGTTTCACGAGTTTCAGTTTTGATTCCTGATCCTGTCTGCGTGGCGAAACGCTGTAAAGACAGAAGTAATCTGAGTGCAGTAAGATCCGATGCACAGCTGAAAGCGCAGGCTGAAAGATTTGATGTCTTCAATGATAGTTATCCCCTATACCCTATACCCTATACCCTATACCCTTTTTACTTATTCCTTAAAAACGCCCTCTCGCCCGCCTGCGTATAACTTCGTGCGGGCAGGCAGAGCCGCCAAGACGCAGAGTCTTTTATGCCAAAACCCTTATACCCTTTTTACTTTTTACTTATTCCTTAAAAACGCCCTCTCGCCCACCTGCGTATAACTTCGTGCGGGCAGGCAAAGCCGCCGGGACGCAGAGCTTTTTGTGCTCCAAAACCCCTTACCTTTCGCCTATCGGTTACGCCCTGGCAAGTTTCTCTATTTTCTCAATTTAACCCGGTTTTTATCCGCTGAGCCATAATAGTGGATATTCCGGGGACGTGGGCGATCTCATCCACATCGGCATTTTTTAAATTATTCAATGACCGGAAGTACTTTAACAGTGCCACCCGCCGCGATTGTCCAATACCTGCAATATCATCCAGGGCAGAATGAACCATGGCCTTACTGCGTCTATTCTTCTGGAAGGTGATGGCAAACCGGTGGGCTTCATCTCGAATCCTTCTCAACAAGATGATCGAAGGGCTGGTTTTGGGAATACCCAGGGAAAGCGATTCTCCTGGAAGAAACACTTCCTCTAAACGTTTGGCTAAACCCAGAATTGGGATATGGGACATTCCGATCTGCTTTAAAATATCTACAGCAGCACTTAATTGCCCTTTACCACCATCGATCAGAATCAGGTCCGGTTCGGATAATGCCTCAGCTTTTACTCGGGTATAGCGCCGGTGGATCACTTCTTTCATACTGGCAAAATCATCGATGCCCTGGACCGTTTTTATTTGAAATTTGCGATATTCCTGTTTAGCCGGTTTCCCATCCTTAAAACACACCAGGGAAGCCACGGTTTCTGTTCCTCCCAGATGAGAGATATCAAATCCTTCGATCCGCCGGGGTGGAGCGTTGAGATTCAGGTCTTCCTGGAGTGCTCGGACCATTTTGGGCACGATCTCCACTCGTTGGGCTTGTTCCAGAGCCCAGTCTTTGAGCACTAATTCGGCGTTGCGATCAGCAAGTTCCAATAAGGTTTTCTTCTCCCCTATTTGCGGCGTTCTGAATGTGATCCTGGCACCGGAAACATCCTTCAGCCAGGCCGTGATCATGTCCAAATCAGCGATCTCATCAGGAACCAAAATTTCGCGGGGGATAAAGGAAGCATCCTCATAAACACGAGTGATCATGCGGCTCAAAATAGCGGGCATTTTCTCATCTTCAGCTCCCCGAAAGCGGAATTGTTCTTTCCCGATCAGTTTGCCGGCTCTTATTCGGATCAAAATTCCACAGGTAAGATTATCCTGGCGGGCGACTCCCAGGACATCCCGATCTTCAAAATCACTGGTTTTAAGACGTTGACGACTGACATAGGAGCGCACAGCCTCCAGTTGATCCCGATAGCGAGCGGCCTGCTCATAATCAGTATTAGCTGCCGCCAATTGCATTTTATTTTCAAGATAAGTTTCAACAGTATCGGTTCGCCCTTTGAGGAAATCCTCCACACGTTGGATCATCTCAGCATATTCCTGACGAGTGATCAAGCCCTGGCAAGGTCCGTCACATTTTCCGATGTGGTAATCCAGACACAACTGGACTTTCCCAGCTGCCACGGACTCGTCATCCATACGATAGTGACAACTTCGGATAGTGAAAATACGTTTGATCACAGACAGGGCTGAGCGGAGCCCTTTCACGTTGGTATAGGGTCCGTAGTAGACCGATCCATCTTTTACAATAGTTCGAGTTACAAATACCTGGGGATAGGCTTCTTTGGTAATCCGAATATAGGGAAAGGTCTTATCATCACGGAGATCAATATTGAAATGAGGGCGATGTTGTTTGATGAGGTTGGCTTCGGTGAGCAGGGCTTCCACCTCGCTACGGGTAACCAGAGTCTGCAGATCCCAGATCCGGGTGATCAAGCGTGCCGTTTTGGGGCTATCGGGAGCACCTGTAAAGTAGGATTTAACCCGATTGCGCAGCACTTTAGCTTTTCCAATATAGATGATCTTCCCATTTCTATCGTAGTAGAAATAGACCCCGGGTTGTTTCGGCAGATCTTTCAGTTTGGCCAGATATGGTGCGATCACTTTTGACACGCTTAAAATCTAAATTGAGTTGAATGAAATACTCGCGTTTTTTCCGGGTTACGGGATTTTGGGATGATAAGCAGTGAGGCGAGAGTAATGCTGGTTGTAGCAACGATCCATACATTTCAGCATGCCAGATCGAGACGCACTTTTTGTTGAAGATTTGGATAATGCCTATTTTGAATTAAGTTTCAGGCACTAACCACCTTTTAATAACTGATCACCTTTTTACAACCTTATCAAGGAAGTGAGCGTGCATTCATGCAAAATGAATCTGGTCATCTTGTGGAACCAAACAGAGCACCAATGAACAGGCTAAAATTAATGGAAGAATACCACAAGGCTTTACAGGCGAGGCATTACAGCCCTCGTACTGAAAAAACCTACAGCAGGTGGATCATCCGATTTCTCGAATTCCATAATAGGGTACATCCAATTGATTTGGCGGAACCTGAGATCAATAAATTTTTGAGCTATCTGGCTGTTTCACAAAGAGTAAGTGCATCAACGCAAAATCAGGCACTTGCGGCAATACTATTTCTTTATCGGCATGTATTTGGAACCGAAGTTGGGGAACTGGGGGACATTATCAGAGCCAGGAAACCCATTCGTATTCCAGTTGTGATGACAAAGGGTGAGGTGAAGCGTGTGTTAGATCGAGTGGCACAGCAGCATAGATTAATTCTCAACCTGCTTTATGGTTGTGGATTCAGATTGCGGGAATGTATAGGATTACGTGTCAAGGATGTGGATTTCCGGCGGAATGAGATAGCAGTCAGAAATGGAAAGGGTGCTAAGGATCGGGTCGTAATGCTTCCCGTTTCATTAAAAGTGCCTTTAAAGAAACAACTCAATGAGGTTAAGAGAATCTACCTGGATGATCTATCGAAGGGTTTTGGCCAGGTACCATTACCCCGTGCTTTGGATCGGAAATATTTGAATGCTTCCAAGGAATGGCGTTGGCAGTGGGTTTTTCCACAGGCGAGGCTCTGGAAAGATAAGAAAACTCTAAAACGGGGTCGTCATCACATTGATCCCTCGATTATACAGCGGGCAGTTAAACATTCTGTTGATAAATGCGACTTGACTAAACAGGTCAGTTGTCATACTTTCCGCCATTCTTTCGCTACTCATTTACTAGAGGGAGGTTGTGATATTCGTACGGTTCAGGTTTTATTGGGGCATAAGGACTTAAAGACGACCATGATTTACACGCATGTCATGAACCACGGTCCATCTGGAGTACGGAGTCCCATTGATACTTTGTAGTGGTATAGTAATGAGAACGTCGGGAATTAAAGGCAGCAATGATCTACACTCATATTATAAATCACGATCCACCTGAATCGCGGGGTTCTCTTGATACTTTGTAGAGATATGGTTTTGAGTACGCAGAGAATTAGGGGTGACTATGATCTACATTCGTATCCTAAATCACAATCCACCTGGAATACTGGGCTGTCCTGATACTTTGCGAGATGAGATTTTGAGTGAACTGGGAATTTTAGGTGACCATGATCTACACACGCATTGTGAATCACAATCGACATGAAACACGAGGTTCTCATGAACTTTTGTAACAACACGGCTTTGGAAGAAGATAGAGGATCTTACGCGGGTCAGTCTAAACTCCTACCACAATTGGAATTCTACTCTAACCAACTGGGTTTCAGCAGCTTGAAAATTAATACTAATTTGCTTATACTGCATTAACGCAATTTTAAATGTCTTATACAGAACAACATAATTATAGTTAGTTGGGCATCAGATTTGATAGTTAACAGAGATTTATTGCTAATTGACATGGACTTCCGGCATTATTCATT
>JAYEKW010000047.1 GCA_034716895.1 Candidatus Neomarinimicrobiota bacterium | reverse complement strand
AGTTATTGCGGCTGAAGAGTCCTCCGGTGAGACATAATCCGGATCTACAATATCCTCGCAACCCATAATCATAATAAGACTAAGTCCAATAATTAATAACATACGATTCTTTATCATAACAGCCCCCTTTCGAGCTTATTTATAAATGTACGGTGATAATAACATGTGTCTGTACTATTAGAATTGACCCTGGACACAGATTGTTGATCATGTGATCCATGTCCTGTTACCGGTTGTCATCAAAATAATCCGACAGTCTCATAATCCAATTCCATCAATTATCACGATTGACAATTGTAGCCGAAGCCTGGCAAGTTGGAAAAATAATCATGTCAGCGATCTGGACATGAGCTGGGCGTGAAGCAGCAAACAGTACAGCTTCAGCAATGTCTTCAGCGATCAGAGCTTCCATGCCGGCATAGACCTTCGCGGCTTTCTCCTGATCCCCTTTGAATCTTACCAGACTGAACTCCGTATCCACCAAACCGGGAGAGATGGCAGTAACTCGAAGATCTGTATCAACGACGTCCATTCTCAAACTCTTTGTGATGGCATCCACGGCATGTTTTGAGGCACAGTAAACGCTTCCACCAGGATATGCTTCATGCCCGGCAATGGATGATATATTGATGATGTGTCCCTGATTGGCTTCGACCATTTGGGGAACGACACTTCTGATCAGATTCAAGACCCCTTTTACATTGGTGTCCAGCATTGTATTTACATCACTATCGGGTGTATGGTGCGCTTTTTCGACTCCAATCACCAGACCGGCATTATTTATCAGGATATCAATATCCCGGAATTCATCCGGTAATTCGGAGATCAGTTTTTCTACAGCAGTACTGCTTGTTACATCCAGTGCCAGAGGTAACACACCAACTGAATACTGTGATTCCAGGACATCTGCAAGCTTAGCAAGTCGTTTATATCGACGAGCTGTCAGGATTAAATTGGCTCCTGCGGCTGCAAAAATATGAGCGCAGGCCTCGCCAATCCCGGCACTTGCTCCGGTAATAAAGACATTCTTATTTTTCAAATCGGTCAGCATGCAAATGCTCCCTTTTTTTGCGGTTGAATATTGTCACTATCACCAGACTGCAACCAAGACCTGGATAAAATGGTTCCAGCCCTAAATAATAACTATAATCACCGGATTTTCCAAAAAGGAACCACAAGATCGCAAAAAGGGGGGGAAGGATCAGGTTGAGGGTTGCTGCGGTTCTGGTCATTGGTCTTTTAAAGATACTGAACAACGTAGGAAGCAACAGAGCAGGTATGGCAATCGTCCCGAAGGTATACCATAGATCGATGACTGAAGGAAGCAGGATTGCCAGGATAACTCCCAGAATCATGACGATGATCATGCTGGTTTTTATTAGAGATCTTGTGGTGAATTTATGAAGTGTTCCATAGCTTCCCAATATGTCTTTTCCAAGTGTGATGCCTGATATCAAAGCGTTGCTATCGAGAGTGGACATGACCGTGGCCAGAATTCCTACAAAAAACAACCCCTGTAAACCAATGGGCAAAATTGAGTGACCCAGATGAAGGAAAGCCTGTGCAGGGATGGTACCTGGGGGTAGATAATCGAATGCATACAGGCCTGTCAAAGTAGTCATCATGTCGAAGATGAACCAGAATGCGACTGCCCAGAGAATTCCGCTTTTTGCGATCTGCGGAGACTTTGTAGCATAAACTCGTTGATGAAAACCAGGATCGACCAGAGTCCAGGAACCAATAAAAAACCAGACAATAATATATGCAATACTGTTACCTCCGGTTAACGAACGATGTGAAGGGGGGAGGCTTGACCATAATTCCCAGGGAGTTTTATAATCGATGATTAAAACCAGGATGATGACAAAGAATCCCAGGAACATGAGCATGAATTGAAGTTTGTCCGTATTGACAACTGCCACAAATCCGCTGCGTAAAATATATATCAATGAAAAAACGGTGCCGAGTATAATGCTAAACGTAAGTGAAAGACCTAAGAAAAAATTCAGCAATAATCCAAGAGTCAGAATGTAGGGAGCCGGGCTGGCAAGCAGCAAGACCCAGACAGAAGCCAAGCGTCCTGCATTATTGCCGTAATCTTTACTGATGATTTCAGGTAGGGAGCTAACTTTAAGCAGGCGTGCACGTTTAGCCACCAAGAAGGCAAATGCAATTCCGAAGACATAGTAGGGCAAACCAAAGATGATCCAATTCGAAATACCGTAACTTGTGCTGAATTCACTCACTCCAAGAATACCACCATACCAGGTTGAAACCAGGGTCATGACAAATGCCGGAAGCGACAACTTGCGACCCATGAGCAGGTAGTCTGATGTCTCATTAGTTGACTTTTTGCGGTAACTGACCCAGAGGACGGCTAAAAGGTACAAGAAAAGGACCGAGATATCGAGCGAATGTAATGTCATAAGTATGTTCTGTTATCTACTGATACACAGCTACATAGACACACCCGGAATGCAGGGATATGCGAGGGTTATCACTATTTACAAGATTGCTCTGACTGAAATAACCTGAATCGGAGTTAGCGTCAATAATTTCCCACTTCAGACCTTTTGAATGAAGCCCATTGAAAGCTGAAACCGCAATGATACTTAAAGTAGCACCGTTATTGACTTCTAAGTCAGTCTCCGTTTCAGGTGTTACTCTTACAAGCTCTTCCATAGTGAAACCAGCTTCCAGATCGTTGTCATTCTTGAGGATAATCTGACATTTCGAATCGATGGATGCACAAATATGCAGATTATTTACCAGGTGATCTGTTCTTCCTCCGGTTGCTCCCAGAAGAACAATCGCATCTGGTTGATAATTCTTAAACACATACACAAAAGCTTTCTGAAGATCAGTGGAATTCTGGTCCCTAACTTGAAGAATCTCTAAACCACTATTTAAAGGCTTATCATATGAATCAAGATCACCGATCAATAGTTGAGGAGTCATGTTGCCTTGCTGGAAGACCTTCATACCGCCATCTATGGCAATGGTCAGGTCAGCCCGGGCGAACTCAGTTGCCAGCAGCTGCTGTGTTGGTTGTGCACCGCCAAGTACCAGTAAGACATTCATGATGCTAATAGGTGAAATAACTATTGCCAATAAATTCCCGGAGGATGGAAGTGCCGGGTACATGTCGATCAGGAATTGTGTGAACCAGGGAAAGGAGGGTGATTAATCTATCCCGAATTGTGTTCTTACTTGCGGAACGTAGCAGGGGCAGGGCATACCTCTTCAAAATGGATAGTTCATAGATCAAAGCTGAATTGAACATCATATCGGCTTCTTCTTGAAAGGGGAATATGTTCCTCAATTCACCATGCCGGACTGAATTCCAGCGACTAATTGTCTGATCGGCACTGTAACCCCGATAGCGATGATCTCTAACAATTCTGCGAATCAGTCGTCCATCAGATGTGGAAACTGGATGTGTATTATCAATGTTAAGCTGCGTTAACGCACTTATATACACACGGTAGAAGCTTTCGTCGGGAATTCCCTGGTGAATGATTGGATTCAAACCATGAATACCTTCAAAGATCAGAACTTCACCATCGTTTAACCAGAAAGTATCCTTCAATATTATCGGCTTCCCATTAACAAAATCGTAGCGTCGTTTGAACACGGGTTGACCATAGATCAGTTGCTTGATGTCCAGAGTCAAAGCAGCAAGATCCAGACAATCAACATTTTCGAAATCCAATGAGCCATCAGCCTGGGGAGTGATCTTTTCTCGATCCAGAAAATAGTTATCCATGGATAAGTAGCGCGATCGGATCCCATTAACAGCCAAATGGATAGCCAGACGTTTGGTGAATGTGGTTTTTCCAGAGGAAGATGGACCAGCTACAAAAATCACTCTTGTCCCAACACGTTCGCTAATATCATCGGCCAGAGCGGCAATGCGTTTCTCATGCAATCCTTCGGCAACCCAGATCAATTCTTTAAAGCCCAGTTCCATAATTTGACGGTTCAGGTCAGGTATGGATGATACCTTTAATATGCGCCCCCATCTTTCATGCTCTTTCATCATACTAAAGAGTTTCGGGGTATCTTTAAAAGGCATCACTTGATTGCCATTCTCGCCTATTCGAAGTAAAAAACCCCGGTTATAGGGCATGATCACAAAATTCGGCAAGTTAGAGAGATCCAAATAGGTAAACTCGTAGGATGCTGAAAGATGCGTGTCCAGGATAAGTACAGGAGGACGAGAGGATCGAATACGCGGGGTGTTCAGGTGCTTCCAGTCTTCTGCTTTTGCTGGTCTAATCTTGATCTTTTTATACTTTTTCTGAAGCTCAAGCATGCGGTGAGTAATGGCATCAAGTTCAATTTGGCTACAATATTTTTGCTCTTTCAGAATACAGTAATAGCCATCCCCAAATGAGTGATCAATGATCAGAGTCTTCTTATTGCCATAGATGTGTTTGATGGCAGTTGACAGCAAGAATACCACAGTACGTGTCTTATGGCGGTACGATTCGAACTGATTGCTCATCTTTCACCAGTCTTCTTGATGATATGGAATCCAAATTGGGTCGACACAGGCTTCGATGGACGGCTCCTGGGCATTTTCCGGACCGCTTCTTCGAATTCCCTGACCATTTGCCCCGTTCCAAACCAACCAAGATCTCCACCTTTTGATTTACTTGGACAGGTCGAGTATTCTTTGGCTAATTGCTCAAATCTTGCCCCTTTTTGCAGACGCTTGAATAGGTCATTTGCCAACCCGCGGTTTTTAACCAATATATGACTCGCTCTCCACTCCATGACCTCTCCTCCAGCGGTATTATTACAGGGCGTGAAGTTAGGCAAACCGAGCAGTGAATCAAGCAAACCTGCTAAATACGAATCGCTAAATAGACCAATTGGATTGACAGGGTTCCAGTTCAATATTGGGAGAACAAGTGTGGGTTGTCAT
>JAYEKW010000046.1:23085-47717 GCA_034716895.1 Candidatus Neomarinimicrobiota bacterium | reverse complement strand
AGCTGTCACACTGAGGCATCCATGCAGATCCATAAGACTAAACATTGGACCTGGGATGTTACCTCGCATCAGGATCAGAATCTGGGTAAACGTCATGTGATCAATAATTTTTGTGTTGGCGTGCAAGGTAATGAGCCACGCTGCACCAGTTGTCATACTGGTTATGGCTGGAAAGATGATTCCTTCGATTTTACCTCAGAAGAAAGGGTCGATTGCCTGGTCTGTCACGATCAGACCGGTACCTATAAAAAATTCCCAACGAAAGCAGGCGACGTCATCCTTACGGATACAAAATTCAAAGGGAAACTTCTTAAAGGAATAGACCTGACCTACGTTGCTCAAAATGTGGGCGAAACCAGCCGACAAACCTGTGGAGCCTGTCACTTTTACGGTGGTGGAGGTGATGGGGTTAAGCATGGTGATCTGGATGGATCTCTGCTTAGACCCACCCGCCAATTGGATGTCCATATGGGGATTGATGGAGAGAACTTTTCCTGTTCACAATGTCATTCCACGGATGAACACTCCATCAGTGGCAGTCGTTATGATCCTTTGGCTATCGACCACCATGGTATTGATCTGCCCTCACCGGATCTTTCATCAAGTACTTGCGAATCCTGTCATGGCTTGTCACCTCATGTTAACCTGCCAAAATATAATGATCACGTCGATAAGGTTTCCTGTCAGACCTGTCATATACCATTCATGGCTGTTGAGCGCCCCACCAAGATGTGGTGGGATTGGTCCAAGGCTGGCAAGTTTGATGAGAATGGCAAACCCCTTAAGCTTAAGGATGAGCGTGGATTTGTAACCTACATGACAGCCAAGGGCGAATTTGTCTGGGAACAAAATATTCAACCGGAATACAAGTGGTTCAATGGCAATAACAAATTTGTATTACCGGATGATCCAATTGATGATAGTGGAGTAGTTGTGATCAATCCTTTTGAAGGATCCTATGATGATGCTGAAGCCCGAATCTGGCCGGTGAAAGTTCATCGTGGAAAACAGATCTATGATAGTAAAAATAAGACTTTCGTGGTACCAAAACTTTTTGGCAAGAAAGGATCCGGTGCTTATTGGAAAGATTTCGACTGGGATAAGGCAATCAGAACCAATGCTGAGGAATTCAACTTTGAATACTCCGGTGAATATGGTTTTGTGGAAACTGAAATGAATTGGGCACTCAACCACATGGTGCAGCCCAAAGAAAAGGCTCTTACCTGTAATGACTGTCATAGTCGCGAGGGAAGACTGGCCGGTCTGGCCGGGTTCTATATGCCTGGTCGGGACAGTTGGAGTTGGTTGGAGATCCTGGGTAAACTTATGATCATTGGATCACTCCTGGGTGTTTTGGTTCATGGATCTTTACGCTTTGTCGCGAGCCGCAGGAGGACTTCATAATGAAACAGGTCATGTTATACAGTATGTTCAACCGTTTCTGGCACTGGATGCAGGCTATTCTTATTATTGTGCTTGCTGTAACGGGAATGGAAGTGCATGGCAATTTCAACATTGTTGGATTTGAGAATGCTGTTGCTATTCACAACTTTTCGGCCTGGTCACTGATCATTTTGATTGCCTTTGCTGTTTTCTGGCATATTACCACCGGTCAATGGCGTCAATATATTCCCACCAGTAAACTGCTTTCGGAGATGTTGGAGTATTACCTCATTGGGATTTTCAGAAATGCGCCCCATCCAACCAAGAAGTCGGAGCTTTCAAAACTGAATCCCCTGCAGCGGTTGACCTATTTGTTCATCAAGATCCTGGCTTTACCAGTGCAGATAGTGACGGGGGCCTTATACTATTATTACAATAATCTGGCTGATGCGGGCAGTGCCTTTGCCAATTTGGAGTGGATAGCTGTGGTTCATACCATATCTTCTTATTCATTGATCATGTTCATCATTATTCATGTGTACCTGACCAGTACTGGCCATACTTTGACCTCGAATCTCAAGGCTATGATCACCGGATGGGAAGAGGTCGACGAATAAAGCGCCATTCACAGTTCTAAGTAATACAATAGCGGGGCATGGATTCATGTCCCGCTATCATTTTGGAGAAGTTGTTTCCAAATGTGGGAATTGAACCGCTGTCATAAAATATCTCAACCTGTTAAGCGGTGATTTAACCACCGCCTGGATAATGTTTGGCACACAAAACAATTAAATAGTCTCACCCCTGTTCCCTTTTAATTTCAGTCCATGAAAAAGGAGCATATACAGATACCTCTCATATATGCTGCTCTGATCCTGATCTGGGGTAGTACCTGGATTGCCATCAAGGTGAGTGTGGGAGAAGCGCCTTTCATGATGGCTGCCATCCGTTTTTTTCTGGCTGCCGGCCTACTGGTGGTGTATCAACTGATCAGACGAAAATCTATTTTACCGCCTCGTGGTCATACCAAGGTGATCGTTGCTCTCGGTATGGGAAACTTTTTTATTGGATATGGTTTCACCTACTGGGGGATGCAGTATGTAGAGAGCAATATTACCTCAATTCTCTGGGCTACTCTACCCGTTCAGGTTTCAGTATTTGCTCATTTCATGCTCAAAGAAGAGAAGATCAACTTTTCAAATGTTTTTAGTCTGGCGGGTGCCTTGATCGGCTCCTACCTGATCTTTGATGTCCACGGACAGAGTGTAACTCCCCAGGCGGCCTTGGGCATGATAGTCATTCTGGTTTCAATTTTCGGGTCAACCTACTCCAATGTTCTTTACAAACGGGAGGGGAGCCATTTTGATCCAGTCAATACCAACGCAATGGCAATGCTTATTGGAGCATGTTTACTTTTTATCACAGGCTTGATAATTGAACCATGGGAGCAGATCGAATTTACGCTGCTCAAGCTCAGTGCCACCGCCTATCTGGCTCTTTTTGGATCGGCCATCGGGTTCTCAATGTATTTCTGGTTGTTGAAACACGTCACGGTAGTAAAGATGAGCTATACTACCTTCCTTATTCCAATTGTGGCCATCTTTTGGGGCTGGGTCCTATTGGGTGAATCACTGACCCCGATGAGTCTGGCAGGTGCAGCCATCATCCTACTGGCTGTGGCCTTACCGGAGACAGGTTCCTTTAAGCGGTTCCGGAATAAGCAGGTGAGCGGATAATGGTTTTCAAGCAAGCAGTTGTATTTGGTCACGAGTCCAACTATATTCAAAGCCTGAATAAAACGGTGAAAGGTCTTTAAAAAACAGTATCTTATGGCAAAAATTATCGCCATTGTCAATCAAAAAGGAGGCGTGGGGAAAACCACTACTTCAGTCAATCTGGCTGCAGGTCTCGCTGTAACGGAAAAAAAAACACTGCTCATTGATCTGGATCCCCAGGCAAACTCCACTGCCGGTATGGGACACCCCGTTCGAGTCGATGGCCAAAGCATCTATCAAGTTCTACTGGGGCAGACAACTCTGGCTGATATTCTACAGAAAAGTGAATTACCTTTTTTGGATGTTATTCCTTCAAGCCCCTCACTGGTCGGTGCCGAAGTAGAACTGGTCTCAGCTATTGCCCGGGAACGCATTCTTAAAGATGCGGTGGCTGAGGTTGAAGACAATTATGATTTTGTTATCATCGACTGTCCACCTTCTCTAGGTCTATTAACCCTGAATGCGCTCACCGCAGCTCACTCTATCTTGATCCCTATTCAATGCGAGTATTATGCACTGGAAGGATTGGGCCAATTGTTGAACACGGTCAGGCGAGTTCAGAAAACGATCAATAAAGCTTTGGTTATCGAAGGTGTGCTCATGACCATGTATGATGGTCGTCTGAATCTCAGCAAGCAGGTGGTGGAGGAGGTTAAAACATATTTTAAAGAACGGGTGTACAAGACCTACATCAATCGGAATGTGCGCCTGAGTGAGTCTCCCAGCCACGGCAAACCGATCATGCTGTATGATGCCAATTCTGTAGGTGCTGCCAATTATATGAGTCTGGTTGAGGAGGTTTTGGAAAGTGCCTGATACACCAAAACGTCTGGGGCGCGGACTTGATGCAATTTTAGAGTCGCTGGGGAGTTCTGAAAACGAATCCTCGTTACTGGTCACCGCTGCACCTGGACAGATTCGACCCAACCCTTTTCAGCCGCGCAAGGATTTCGACTCTGAAAAAGCAGTCCAGGCTTTTGAAGATCTCAAGGCATCCATCAAAGCCAAGGGGCTTATCCAGCCGATAACTGTGCGAGAGGTGGAAGGCGAATACGAGCTGATCGCTGGTGAACGTCGTTTGCGGGCTTGTCAGGAATTGGGACTGGAGACCATTCCCATTCACATTCTCGAAGTTGAGAGTGATGTTGATATGGTGGAACTGGCACTCATTGAAAACCTCCAGCGTGATAACCTGAATCCCCTGGAAGAAGCTGAGGCTTACCAGATTCTGGCGGAGAAATATAAACTCGCTCATGAGGAGATCGCTACCAATATAGGGAAGAGTCGTGCCGCGATCACCAACACGATGCGCCTACTCAAATTGCCGACTGAAGTGAAGGGTGCCATTAAGAATATGGTGATCTCCGCTGGACATGCCCGGGCTTTGCTGGGTCTTGCATCTGAGAAAGAGATCGTAAATGTCTTCCAAATAGTGCGACGGCAGAATATGAGTGTCCGTGAAACTGAGAATTATGTTAAGAAATTGAAAAAAAAGGCATCTGCTCCCGAGAAAAAACCAGCCAAGACCCAAACAAAATCCGTTTTCATTCGTAAAAGCGAAGAATCACTGATGACAGCTCTGGGTACCAGGGTGCAGATCAAGCAGGGTAAAAAGAAGGGCATCATTGAGGTTGATTATTTTGGAGATGATGACCTGGAACGTTTGATTGAATTGCTTGAATCATTAAGTGAAAATGGTTAGAAACTTATTAATATGAAACCTGGATACCTATAACCTGAATCAGCAAACAGAGCGAGAAACAATCTAATCACTTCGCGTCCTCTGTGTGCTCTGTGGTTAAACAGAAACTTGATAAGGATTTCATGAAACACCAAAAATATACCATCCTCATTCTTCCCGATAATGAAGCCACCGGCAGGACAATCTCTATCACAACTAAAATGGTTAATGTTTTAAAAATATTAGCGATTCTAATTGTGGGAGCTATTGTCTTTTTCTCAGTATTCTATCTACCTAAAGCTCTGAAATTCAAGGAAATACAACGTGAAAATGATTATCTTCTAAGTGAACGCCAGGAGGTGGCCAGCATCCTGAAAAACGCTAAACGGATCGAAGAGATCAATCATTTTATTGAAAGTACTTTGGGTGGTCACTATGATTTTCCAGGTGAGCTGGGTGATAGCAGTGCTCTGCAAATTGATAACTGGGAGTTGTCTCCCTTTGAAACGATGGGGCTGTTGGAAGACCTGCCGACCTATTTACCCATCAAAGGTTTTGTAAACGCCGGTTTTCAGGTCAGGGAAGGCCTGTTCAGTCAGGATCACCTGGGTATTGATCTATCATCTATTGAAGATAGAGTAGTCAAGGCAGCTGGCCGGGGTTATGTAATCTTTTCGGATTGGACCTACCGGTTTGGGAACACCATTATTATTGACCATGGAAATGGCTATTTGACAGTCTATGGACATAATGAACAAAACCTGGTAAGCCAAAGACAGGTAGTGGATCGGGCTGAGCCTATCGCCGTTATGGGTAATACGGGAATCTCTGAAGGGGCTCATCTTCATTTTGAGATATGGCATAATGGAGTTCCCCTGGATCCTGCAACATTTATTACTGAATTAAGAGAAGATTCTCCAACTGGAGAGGAGCAAACAATCGATGGCTAATCGAATTCATCGTATAGAAACAATTATTGGACGCGGAACACATGTTTCCGGTGACATGAATATAAACGGTAGTGCGCACATCAATGGTACAGTTGCCGGAAGTATCATAGCCAGTGGCTTTGTAACCGTTTCTGAATCAGGCGTTGTGAAGGGTGGTATCAAGGGCGAATACGCCATTATTGGTGGTATCGTTGGTGGCAATGTCGAGGTTGCTGGAAAAGTAGCGTTAGGCAAAGCTGGTCGTCTCAAAGGAGACGTTATTGCCACCCGACTCATCATCGAAGATGGTGCTGTATTTCAGGGACGCAGTTCCATGGTACCTGAAAAATCTGATGAAGAGATCGGTTTTGATGTTCTCGATGAGGAGGATTAGGTATTTTTGTTTTATGTATAAATGTCCCGGACGGTAAGTCGTGGGCTTCCGAGTTGTAATTGATGGTCTCAGCAGCCCACTATTTCAATCGTGGGTATAATCACCCAAGATGAAATTAAATTAATATGAGCATCCTAACTCCTAACCCCCAACACCTGACATTTCACCAAGGGAGCAATTAGTGAGTTCCATCGGGGGCGGTAAGTATATGGCCGCAGCTTCTTCCATGACCGGGAGTGTACTGGGTTTAGGTGCCATTGGCTATTACCTGGATCATAAATTCGAATGGCCCCAATACGGAGTTTTGATAGGTGCATTGCTTGGGGTTGCCATCGGAATGTACGAACTGTATAAAAGTATCTACATGAAGGATAAAGATAAATGAGGCCGTGGCAGGTTTTGGGACTGGCAGCATTGGTGCTGAATGGGGTGGTGTTGGCGGCATTTGCATTCGTGGGCAAGATTCACCTTGTAAATTCTGTACTTGCCGGAGCATTGTTGCCGGTATTGATCAGTGGTTCACTCCTGTTTTGGGCTGATTACAACAAAATCCATGATGCCCAACAGCTTCAAAAGATCAATATAATCGGCTTCTTAATGAAGGTGATTCTGCTCGGTATCTGGGCTGTAATTCTAATTAATGCAGGTACTTTGGATAAGATGACATTTATTGTAACATTACTCATAAACTTTCTTGCGTGGCATGGGGTCGAAGCTTATTATTGGCCGCTTTTTATGGCAGGCAATAGACACGCAAAAGGGGAGAAATCTTAATGGCTGCACAAGGCCACGAAACCAGCACAAATATTGGGGATCAGATCATAGCACACGTTGCAAATAGTGATGTGATGATCCACTTTGATCTCTTCGGTGTTGATCTCTCCATTACCAAACATGTAATCATGTTGTGGATTGCTGCAGGTGTATTGGTTACAACCGCACTGTACGCCTCTCGCAAATATCGCAGTGAGGAAAGACCGATTCCCACAGGTTTTACCAACGCTTTCGAATTTGTGGTAGACTTTGTGCGAACGGGTATTCTTATTCCAACAGTAGGGAAAGATCATGTTTTGAAATGGGGACCGCTGGTGATGTCCTTTTTCTTTTTGATACTGACCATGAATTTCCTCGGTCTCATGCCCATGTTCAACTACATCAATCATGGTCATGGCGGCACAACCGCAACGGGTAATTTCAATATGACCGCTGCATTGGCCATTATCACTTTCTTCGCCATCATAATTGCTGGGGTTTTAGAGCATGGTTTTTTCAAGCATTGGAAGAATATGGTTCCTGGGAATGTACCCAAGGCAGTTCTGATCATTTTGATTCCCATTGAAGTGATGAGTATGTTCGTGCGTCCCTTTGCCTTGACCATGCGTTTGGCTGCCAATATGACAGCTGGGCACGTTGCCATGCTAGCCATTTTTGCCCCCATATTTATTCTACACAATGCCTACGTTGGTGTGGCTTCGGTGGCCATGAATGTGGGTATCACATTTTTAGAGATAATCGTGAGTATCGTTCAGGCCTATGTATTTACCCTGCTATCATCAGTGTTTATCGGCCAGTCCATTCACCCCAATCATTAGATTTTGATTTTTACTATACAAACATATAAACCTTCTGTTGCTCAAGACCAGATCATGCTTACTCAGTTCAAGGGATTAAGACAGGTAAGTGTTACTGATCTCCAGGCAGTGGAAACCCTCAACATTACAAAGGAGTTTTAAAATGGAATTTGCTTATCTAGGTGCCGCAATTGGTGCAGGTATGATCGTTATTGGTGCAGGTCTGGGAATTGGAAAATTGGCTGCTGCCGCTGCTGCCGGTATCGCCCGTCAGCCTGAAGCTGCCGACAAGATCACTGGTGCTGTAAACCTGCCTCTTTTCCTGCTTGAAGGTGTTGCCATCATCGGTGAGGTTGTTGCACTCCTCATCGCTCTGAAATAAAAGGCCTGAAAACACTCCTTCGGAGGAATTATGGAAAACCTGCTACGGTTTGACACTGGCTTAATGATCTGGACCTGGATCACCTTCATTGTTGTGTTGGTGATTCTGGGGACTAAAGCCTGGAAACCGATGATCAAAGCCCTGGAAGATCGCGAAAATTTTATTCGTGATTCTCTGGCTGAAGCTGAAACGGCTCGTCAAGAAGCTGATAAAGTCGCTTCTGAATACGAAGCCATGGTTACAAGAGCTCGGCAGGAAGCCCAGGAGATTGTAGCTGCTGGCAAGGAAACCGCTGAACGGATGAAAGCTGAGATCCTTAATGAGGCTCAGGACAAATCTGCCGGGATCTTGAAACAAGCCGAAGCTCAGATTGCTGGGGAACGCGATAAAGCCATTTCAGAGATTCGGACACAGATCGTGGATATTTCAATGGCCGCTGCCGAAAAGATCATCGTCAAATCCCTATCACGGGAAGATAATGAGCGCCTCATTGAGGATGCTCTCAAGGATTACGGACAAAATTAATGCGCACTTCTGTAAAAAGTCGCCAGTACGCCAACCTGTTGCTTAAGATCGCTGAACAAAAGGCCGCGCTGGAGCCGGTTTACCGCTCCATGCAGACTTTTTATACCAGTTATCGGCGTGAACCCGCTCTCAAAGCTTTCATGGCATCAACAAAAGTTAATTCAACTGAAAAGATCGAATTACTTGGGAAAGTTTATCCTGAACTACACCCCATTAACCAGGCTTTCCTGGCCCATTTGGGTGAAGAGCGGGATATGAAATTGTTGGGTATGATCATCAAGAGCCTGGAAACTGCCTTTTATCAACGCAGTGGCCAGGTCAAAGTGCATGCCGTTAGTACAGGTGAACTATCTGCCGCAACGGTGGAGCGGATTCATCATATTGTCCAATCAGTCACATCCTGGAAAGCCGATTTTACTGCAGAAGTAAAGGCGGATATCCTGGGTGGTTTAACATTACGAGTTGGTAATACCATTCTGGATGCATCGTTGTCCAGCAAACTCGCTCGGATCAGACAATCGCTGATCCAGTCCTAAAGGAATACAGGAATATGACAGATATTCGAACAGACGAAATCACAAAATTGCTCCAGGAAGAACTGGGGAAACTGGATCTCTCCATTGATGTTGCCGAAATCGGCGAAGTCATCATGGTTGGTGACGGTATTGCCCGGGTAAGTGGACTGGAAAATGTTATGGCCTCCGAGCTGATCGAGCTGCCCAACGGTGTTGTGGGTATGGCCATGAACCTGGAAGAAGACGAGGTCGGACTGGTACTCTTTGGAAATACCAGCCTGGTTAAAGAAGGGGATCAAGCCAAACGTACTGGCAAGGTCGTTTCCGTTGGTGTAGGAGATGCCATCGTTGGTCGGGTGGTCAGCCCGATTGGTACACCCATGGATGGCAAGGGTGAGATCAAAGCTGAGCAAACCATGCCTGTGGAGCGTAAAGCACTGGGTGTGTTAGCACGTAGCCCTGTGAACCAGCCCCTGCAGACCGGTATCAAAGCGATCGATAGTATGATTCCTATTGGCCGTGGTCAACGTGAATTGATCATTGGTGACCGTCAGACTGGGAAAACAGCTGTTGCTCTGGATACTATTGTTAACCAGAAATCAACCCATGATCCCAATTCTCCTGATGAACCCGTTTTTTGCATTTATGTAGCTATCGGACAGAAGGCTTCAACTGTTGCCCGCGTGGTGGCCGAGTTGGAAGCCCAGGGTGCCATGGAATACACGACTATTGTGGCCGCCAATGCCTCTGATCCTGCTCCTTTACAGTTTCTCGCACCTTACACCGGTGCAACAATTGGTGAGTATTTTAGAGACAAGGGTCAGCATGCCCTGATCATTTTTGATGATCTTTCCAAGCATGCTGTGGCTTATCGTCAGATGTCCCTCCTGCTGAGAAGACCTCCTGGTCGCGAAGCCTATCCTGGCGACGTTTTCTATCTCCATAGTCGTCTTTTGGAACGCTCATCCAAACTGAGTAGTGATCTGGGTGGTGGTTCGTTAACCGCCCTGCCCATCATTGAAACTCAGATGGGTGATGTATCGGCCTATATCCCCACCAATGTAATTTCCATTACTGATGGTCAGATCTTTCTAGAAACTGATCTGTTCAATAGTGGACAGCGTCCGGCCTTGAACGTAGGTATTTCGGTATCTCGTGTGGGAGGTAATGCTCAGGTGGGAGCCATGAAAAAGGTTGCCGGTGGTATGCGTCTGGATTTGGCTCAGTACCGTGAACTGGCTGCTTTTGCTCAATTCGGTTCTGACCTTGATGCTGCTACTCAAAAGCAACTGACGCGTGGTGAGATCCTCTACGAGATATTAAAACAAAATCAGTTCGTGCCCATGTCCACCGAAAAACAAATCTCCATCTTCTATGCTGCTTCACGTGGATATTTAGATAAGATCGCACCATCTGAGATTAGACGTTTCGAAACGGAATTTCTGAATTACATGGATGCTACCCAGTCTGATCTGCTCAAGAAAATTGCCAAAGAAGGTAAACTGAGTGATGAGATCGATGCTGCTCTGGACAAAACCGTTACGGAATTTGTAAAAGGATTTGCCGCATAGGCTTTGTGGAGAAATAAGTTGAACAGAATAGAGGCAGTAATTTTGTACGGTAACAAGGCAAAAAACGTAGGAATAGCCAAGCCTAAATGGTCGAGCTATTTCTTCACAACGCCTTAATACGGGATTGCGATGGCGAATTTAAAAGACATTCGGAAACGAATTGGAACCATTGAAAGTATCAGGCAGGTTACCCGGGCCATGAAGCTGGTGGCAGCGGCAAAATTACGCCGGGCTCAAAGCAACATGGAACAGGCCAGACCCTATGCCGGTCGTATCAATGGCGTTCTGAAACATCTATTACCGGATATTAACCGAAATACACATGACCTGCTCAACCTGCGACCTGCTCAGAAAAAAGCTTTCGTGGTTTTTACTTCTGATCGCGGCCTTTGTGGCAGTTTCAATACGAACATTTTAAAGCAGGCGCGCACTATTATTGATGAAGCTGGTAAAGATCAAGCTCAACTGATCTGTATCGGTCGCAAGGGCTATGAGTTTTTCAGGAAACGTGGTTATAATGTTGTTGAACATTATGCTGATTTTTGGAATGAACTCAACTTCAGCCATGCAGTCACAATGGCTGAAGCCGTTACCTCTCGCTATCTGGCCGGTGAGTATGATGATGTCCGGGTTATCTACAATCAATTTAAGAATGTTGCTCAACAAGAGATCGAGGAATTTCATTACCTACCATTGGTTCTAGATGAGGGCGATGAAGAAATATCCACAGATTATCTGTTTGAGCCTTCCAAGGACGAGGTGGTTACCACCTTGGTTCCTCGTCATTTGAATGTGCAAATGTGGCACTTTTTGCTGGAATCCAATGCCTCTGAGCATGCTGCACGGATGACTTCAATGGAAGCCGCAACTGAAAATGCCGGAGATCTCATTGATAGGCTCCGCCTACAATATAACAAGGCACGACAGGCTGCAATCACAACCGAGATTCTTGAGGTTGTAAGTGGTGCTGAAGCTTTAGTGGAATAAGAGGAAGATTCATACGATGGCAAATCAAGGAAAAGTCGTTCAGATCATGGGTGCCGTAGTTGACGTTATGTTTGAAGACGGTCAGCTACCTGAAGTTTTAAACGCACTGAATATTGAACGTGAAGAGGGATTACTGGTATTGGAAGTTGCACAGCATCTGGGTGAGAATATTGTCCGTACAATCGCTATGGACTCTACTGACGGGTTGACACGTGGTGCCAAAGTAACAGATGTTGGCTCACCGATTACTGTCCCAGTTGGACCGAAAACATTGGGTCGTATGTTTGATGTTATCGGTAATGCTATCGATGGTAAACCAGCCCCAGAAGGTGATAGGTTTCCCATTCACCGTAATCCTCCAAAGCAGGAAGACCTGACCACTTCAAGTGAAATTCTGGAAACAGGTATCAAAGTTGTTGACCTGTTGGAACCCTATTCTAAAGGTGGAAAGACAGGTTTATTCGGTGGCGCCGGTGTTGGTAAAACTGTATTGATCCAGGAACTTATTCGTAATGTTGCCACTGAACATGGTGGATATTCTGTTTTTTCCGGTGTAGGTGAACGTACCCGTGAAGGTAATGATCTCTATCTTGAAATGACCGAATCAGGTGTTATTGATAAAACGGCCATGGTTTTTGGTCAGATGAATGAACCACCAGGGGCGCGTCTCCGTGTGGCTCTCTCAGGATTGACAATGGCCGAATATTTTCGTGATGTTGAAGGCAAAAACGTTTTATTCTTTGTTGATAATATTTTTCGCTTTACCCAAGCGGGCTCTGAAGTATCAGCGCTGTTGGGTCGAATGCCTTCAGCGGTGGGATACCAACCAACCCTTTCAACTGAGATGGGTGATTTGCAGGAACGTATTACTTCCACGAAAAAGGGTTCCGTAACCTCAGTTCAGGCCATCTACGTACCGGCTGATGATTTAACTGATCCGGCTCCGGCAACCACCTTTGCTCACCTTGATGCAACCACAGTGTTGGAGAGAGGAATTGCTGAGTTGGGTATTTACCCGGCTGTGGATCCGCTTTCATCGAGCTCAAGAATTCTAGATCCCCGTGTTGTAGGAGATCGTCATTATAATGTGGCTCAGGAAGTGAAAGTTGTGTTGCAGAAGTACAAAGATCTGCAGGATATCATTGCAATTCTGGGTATGGATGAATTGTCTGATGAGGACAAGGATACTGTAAAACGCGCTCGTCGCATGCAGAAATTCTTCTCACAGCCATTCTTTGTGGCTGAGGCCTTTACCGGAACTGAAGGAAAATACGTTTCGCTGGAAGATTCCATTACTGGATTTGAAGCCATTCTGGCTGGTGATATGGACAAGTATCCAGAGAATGCCTTTATGTATAAAGGTAATATTGACGAAGTTATCGCTGCTGCGAAGGAAATGGGGTAAGACGCTATGGCGGCTCAATTTCAGCTAGAGATCATTACCCCTACTCAGGTCTTTGACGAGGGAGTTGTGGATTATCTCCGTGCTCCTGGAGTAGATGGTGCCTTTGGTGTGATGGCTGGACATACAGCCTCGATTATGGCTTTAGATGTAGGTGAAATAAAAGTTGTCAAGGGCAAGGTAGAGGCTATCTATGCCGCCACTAAAGGATTTGCTGAAATCACTGAATCAGGAGTCCAGCTCCTGGTTGAATCAGCGGAACCCAAAGCAGATATCGATTTGCCGCGGGCTCAGGAAGCCTTTGATCGCGCCAAGGATCTCCTCAGCAGAAAACAGGATGAATCAGTCGATGAAGCCCGTGCTGAAGTTGCTCTTAAAAGAGCCATGAACCGTTTAAGGGTTGGTGGTAAGTAGGTAGTTGTAAGTTTCCCAAGTTTCGTACACTGAGCGGAGTCGAAGTGCTGGGGACGAAGAGTCTTCTGACACACTCGAACTTAAAATTAACCAAATTCAATGCCCCAGTTGGTCTGGGGCTTTTTTTGATTGCATGCAACCACCAAAACCAACTGATTCAAAAAAATATGTGTTGATTGTTCCTGAACCAGGAACGATCTTAAGATAACCCAATTAAAATCGATCATAAAACACTCTTTACCTAAGTAAGAGGAAAAAACCAATTATACAGCAATCAATTATGATGTATTACGATCCAGCCAGACACCATCGCCGTTCAATTCGCTTGAAGGGTTATGACTATTCTCAGCCAGGTCGATATTTTTTGACTGTGAATGTAAAAAATGGACGGCAATTGTTTGGTCACGTAATTAATGGAAAAATGATTTTGAATGATGCCGGGAAAATGGTTGAAACATGGTATTTTGAACTAGAAAATAAATATCCCAATATTGTATTACGCCAACACGTAGTCATGCCGAACCATTTCCATACCATCATCGAAATCATGGATATTCCCCTGTACGGGCATCTCTGCGTGGATGCCCAAACAACAACCAACCCACAATCAAACACCATAAACCACAACACGGATGCCCACGTAGGGACGTCCCCGCGTGGGCGTTCCCAACGGGGGCACCCATACGGCTCCAATAATAAAAAATACCATGCATCTATTTTTGATATGATGGATTGGTTTAAAACAATGACCACCAATGCCTATATCCTGGGTGTGAAAAATAATAATTGGCCCCGATTTGATGGAAAATTGTGGCAACCCCGTTACCATGACCACATAATTCGTAACAACGCTGCCTACCATCGAATAAAGAAATATATAATCGAAAATCCGACAAACTGGAAAAGCATTTAAACCCATCAATATGCAAAATAGGAGTTGATATCCATTGGAGCATAAGTTCAATTTGCCAAGCATGTTTTCAGCCACCAAAAAATCACTCGGACTAAAACCCTGGTATATCACATTATATGTTGTGGTGCTGGTGATTCTGACTGTTTCAAGCTTTATCGAGTACCAATCCCGCTATCGTGATTTGCTACAGTTGATCCAGGATCAAGCCGCTATGACCGCAGCGGTTATTGCTCAAAGTGGGAGCGGACAAGCCTACCTCACTGAAGAAATCAAACAATCTTATATTGATCATGCCATTGACGTACTGAGCATTCTCAACAAAGTGGATGCTGAAAAGGACCTGGGTACTAACCGCCTTGATGAGTTGGTTAATGAAGGCAATATTTTGAAAGTCATCATATTTAATGAGCAGGGACAAGTTGAGCATGCAGTGGTCAAAGATCCAGTTCGAATGAAGGCTAATGCATTAAACGAGGGGGAATGGGCACAGAGACATCTGCAGCCCATCTTTGATGGTGAACAGGATCTGGTGATCGTGGGTGTTGATCAGGAAATACAAGAAGATGTAAGCGGAATCAACAGAGGTCTGGATCAGGAAGCCCGTTTTCTCGTGGCCATTGCCAGGGATCGCGGTGGAGCTCTGGCTTGTCATCTATCCGTGAGTGATGATGATGAGTTCAAGTATTTGACTGCCGTTGAGACCGCATTAGAGGATCTATTGCAAGTCAAGGATCTTCAGTATCTCAAATTGACGATCGATGACCAAGAGCCCTATTATGTATCAAAGCTTGGTTCAGTTGTTGATGAAAGTTGGAGCAGAGAACCTCTTGAGGATATTTTGTATCAGGTCAGTAAGGGTGATACCAGTCTTCTTGAAGTTGTGCGTCCGGTTTTTTTCAATTCAAGCTTCGGGGAAGTCCGCATCGGGTTTAATGCTGATACCCTCCTGAGTCTAAGGGGGCAGATCATCATCCAGATATTGATCCGATCAACTCTCTTGACTATTCTGGCGTTTGTGACTTTAATCTTTTTAATGACGCGTCAGAATGCTGCCCTCCTTAAAAAGGAAAAAAAGCGTATTGAAGCCGAAGTCTTTCAGCTTGAGAAGTTAAATCGACTCAGGGAAAAACAGGTTGCCATGGGGGAACTGGCAGCCGGTGTCGCCCACGAAATTCGCAATCCACTAAATGCGATTGGGATAGTAGCTCAAAGGCTAAAACGGGAATTCGTCCCCCAAACTGATCTTGATGAATATCATACATTGACAGGAACCATGGTCTCGGAGATTGACAGAATTAATAACACACTTCAGGAGTTTTTGGAATACACAGGTCCAATGCCACTCATATTGGTTCGGATCGAGGTAAATAAGATATTGAATCAAGTTATGGAATTGTATCGATCACAGGCTCAGGCGAATCAGGTCGATCTAATCCTGGATGAAACTGATCTGGTGTTGGAGGGGGATGGAGAATTTTTGCAACAAGCGCTCTCTAATATAGTAAAAAATGCTATTGAAGCCTGCCAGGCCGGTGATAGAGTGACCCTGTCGGCACACAAAAATAGATCCACCATAGAGATAACCATCCAGGATACTGGTGTTGGGATCGATCAAGCCGAACAAAGTCGTATCTTTGACCTGTACTATACAACCAAGGATATGGGAACCGGAGTTGGCTTAGCACTGACACACAAGATCATTGCCGATCACTTTGGAGCTATTGAAGTGGAGAGCGATCCAGGCAGAGGCAGCAAATTCATAATTAATTTACCGGTGAAACAATGACAAAAATACTGATCGTCGATGACGAACAACTCCAACGCGATTCATTGGCAGGATTCTTAAAAAAAATCGGTTATGTGGTTGCTACAGCGGATTCTGCTCAAACTGCCTTGGCGCACATGTACTCTAATCAGGTAGATATTGTTCTTTCTGATTATAAGATGCCCTATATGACAGGCGCAGATCTGCTTCAGGAAGTTAAATCCCGGCATCCCGGAGTGATTCTGGTTCTGATCACAGCCTTTGGGACCGTGGATATAGCAGTTAAGGCGATGAAGTCTGGTGCCTGGGATTTTCTTACAAAGCCAGTAGATCTGGATCGCTTGGAAGCGCTTCTTAGAGGTATCGAAGCCCACTTGAAGGAACGGAACACGGTTCAAGAGGACAAGACTCAAGACATTTCAACTGAGGTTAATGATTTTATTGCCAAAGATCCAGCCATGTTGCAGGTTCTTCAACAAGCGAACCGGGTTGCCGGTAGCCAGACAACGTTGTTAATCACGGGAGAAACCGGTGTTGGGAAGGAAGTGCTGGCCGAGTACATCTATAAACACTCCCAAAGAGCCAAGCAAGCTATGGTTGCTCTTAATTGTGCTGCTTTACCCAGCCATCTTATTGAGAGTGAACTTTTCGGACATGAAAAAGGGGCTTTTACTGGAGCCACAGCGGCTCGGATGGGTCGGTTTGAAGAAGCTCATAAGGGAACCCTCTTTCTGGACGAGATAGGGGATCTGCCTCTGGATATGCAGACAAAATTGCTTCGCTTCCTGCAAAGTGGTGAATTTCAAAAGATCGGTCAGAATAAAGTTTTAAAGTCAGATGTGCGTATCCTGGCGGCCACCAATGTTGATCTGCAGCATGCCGTCGAGATCGGTGAGTTCCGAGAGGATCTGTATTATCGATTGAATGTCATCAACCTTCATATTCCACCATTGCGGGAAAGACGGGCCGATATCGAGATCCTGGCTCAATTGTTCCTGAAGCAATTTACTGTTCGTGAAAATCGTTTGGATATTCAATTCTCAGACGAAGCACTCAAGCATCTACGTGCTTATCATTTTCCGGGAAATGTGCGAGAATTGGGTAATATGATTGAGCGAGCCGTCCTGCTATGTTTGGATCAGGAAATAACACCACAGGATTTACCTCTCAAAATAGTGAAACAGGGTCAGGTTACGGGAGGTAACCTCAAAGACTCTGTTGTTAATATGGAGTCCGATCTAATTAGTAAAACACTTGAGGAATCCAACGGTAACCAGAGTGAATGTGCCCGAAGACTGGGAATCAGTGAGCGTGTCCTGCGCTACAAACTCCAGAAATACCAACTTAAATAAGTAACTGATCACATATTTCTCAAGTCGAGAAGTAATGCCAATCTCGACAATTCTGTCGAATTTTACCTGACTTGTCGGGATAATCTCAATAAGTACTCCTTGTAATTGCTTGAGTCAGTATCTGTAAGCCACGTAATAACAGTACCTAATATATGGCAATAAGATTTTACCAGAAAACTGGCACAGCAATTGGACTATGGAGAGCAGCTTTTTTGAGAACATGTTTATTTAAAACAGAAAAGGAGAAATGAAAATGAAAAAGCAACTCTTAACCGCCATGATGATGATAGCTGCTCTAAGTGTATTCGCGATTGCCAGCCCTGTATATGCCCAGGCCGGTGGTGGCCAGTGGGGAAATGGACCTGGAGAATTCATCGATGAAGATGGCGATGGTTTTAATGATCTGGCTCCTGATGCTGATGGTGACGGAATCCCAAACGGTCAGGATGATGACTTTGTTCCGCCACAGGATGGTAGTGGTACCGGTTTTGGTGGCAATGGTGGTAATAGTGGAAATGGACCTGGTGATGGCTCAGGTAACGGTAATGGACCTGGAAATGGTAACGGTCCTGGAAATGGTAACGGTCCTGGTGATGGCTCTGGTGATTGTATTGTCATACCTGAACCCGTTCAGGCTCAAACAAAAGTGCTTCTTGGACGTTAGTTGAAAGACCCAGACAGGGGAGGAGTTCATTCCTCCCCTGTTATCTTTCCAGGAATCCGACAATGAATGAAGAATTGAGAAGATCAGAATTCCCAGCCCGTTTCCAGGCTGGTTTGTATTTATCTAATACCAGCAAAGAATCAATTTTGTTTACAGGAATTATAAACGAAGCATGCTGCTGGTATACTGAGAATGGTTTCGATCTGATCGCTGATACAATTTCAGCTAAAGCTCAACTCTATTTAGTAGTTTAGTAGTTGCATACCGATGAACCCTGGAAAATTCATGATCCGATTCCTTTTAGCAGGTCAGTTTATCACAGGCTCCATATCTTTATTTTCCCAGGAGATCTACTATGACTTGAGCAATAGTACTGGAGCAGCAGACTTCTTGCTGGGCAGTAGATTGGTGGAAAATGCTGCTTATGGTAGTTCAATGTTAACGGTAAGTTCAGTTCTATCTGATAATTCAAGGGCCTATCTTGATATCTCTCACTCTCAGATCTTTCCTTTTACTGAATATTCCTCCAGCCAGGGAGAATTTGGGCTTCAGTTACGTTATCTGGAGATAAAGAATAACCAGCTATTTGCTGGGTTACAGACATTTGTAAATCGTTATCATGAAAATTACAGTTATTACAATAGTTCGGGATATGGACTTTACCTGAAGTGGAAATACTATTTTAAAGCTGGTCACCTGATCACATCAGGATATGATTTAACCCTGAAAAAGTATTCTGAAGTTGCTGAAGCTTCCAACTCAGAACACTCGGTCTATGCAGCTTATAATCAATCATTCAAGACAAAAACCTCTCTTTATTTGAGATCGTCATTTGCGATTCAGGATTTTTGGTCACAAAGCACCGTGACAGGACGAGGGAGACATATCCGGACAGTTGCAGTAAGTGATATCCCCAGCAATAACCTGGTAACCTCAGAGATCAGACTCAGCCAATCGTTAGGACCCAGAATAGGACTGACCCTTTGGTTGGAATCTCAAAGTTTATTGAATGAATCAGCTGATTTACTCAGACTCCAGGATGGTTTGGACAATCCCTTTACGGATCGTTTTCGTTGGGAGGGTCCTTCAGCTGCACTAAGAGTGCTCTATCGATTCAATTCCAATAACAGTCTTAAGATCACTCATTCGTATCTTAAGCGATCCTATCTGGATGTTCCAGTTTATCTCTTTGATTTTCAAACCATGGATTATGACCAAATCAATGAGGAATTGGTGAATCTGGGGTATGATCGTGAAGATGAACGCAATAGCCTTCAATTGAACTGGAGCAAAAATTGGATGTTAACCCGTTTTTCCTGGTTAGCTGATCTCGAACTTGATCTGGGACTTGGATGGACTCAAAATCGATCAAATGACCCACTCTATGACTATCAAAGTCTTAGCTACAATATTGGTATTAATCTAAATAATTAAGGAAAGGGGAATCAAATGAAATTAAAAATATTCCTATTGATCCTACTGACAACATCAATGCTTTTTGCTCAGGGGCGCCGTGGTGGAGGTCGTCAATTAACCTGGGATGAAAGCTTGAATTTGACAACCGAGCAGATGCAACAGATCACAGCATTGCGCGAAACCATGCAGCCGGCTATGATGGGGATCCGTCAAAATACACGGACACTGGAGCTGGAACTCAGACAATTAAATCGGTCCGATGCTCCAGACGCTGCCCGGATCGCTGAGTTAGAGGCTTCCATTGCAGAATTGGAAACGACTATCGATCAAATAATGAATAGTCATCGTGCTCAGATTCGCTCACTCCTGACTGAGGATCAGCAGCTGATCTTTGATCAACGAAACTTTGGATCAGGTGATCGCAAGGGCAATCGACGGGATGGTCGGACCGGAGGCAATCCAGGTGGCCGACGTGGTAATCGGGCTGGCAACGGTCGGTGGTGATTAAAAAAGTAGTGTTTAGATATGTTGTTCCCGGAGACGGGAGCTTCCTCCCTGTATCAATGCCCTGGATTATTCCGGGGCATTTGATTAATCAGGACATTGAGCCCACCGAAATACCCGATGGACTTTGGGTTTTAGACCTTCGACTACCCTCAAGGAACTGCAATCCGATGAATCCAATCAGCACTGATTGCTCCAAAAACGCCAAAGCCACCCTCCACGCCATAGGCAGCACCAATACTACCAGTTCCAATCAGGAAGTTCGAAACATCAGCTACATCGTCATCGGTTGCCAGAAAGTATTTGTAATAATTCTCATCCAGTAATCGCAATCGAATATCCATATCTGAGATAGAATCTACTTCTGGAGACACATCGTTGCACCATGAATCTATTGCTGAATTCCAGGTCGTATCTTCCGGCTGAATGATGCCGGATTGTTCTAAACCACAGATCCAGAATTCGCCGGCATTATTCTTTCTTCCAGTAGTCACGACTGCTGAATAAGCTCCAACATAGTGCCAACTGACCTGAAATAAATTCCGAATAGAGAGTGTATCAGCCAGGTTATTCTCAATGATTTGCGGCCGTGGAGGTGTCTGAACAGAACCAGTCAGGGTCAAACCACCTGGTGTGCTGATATCCAAGGTATAATTTGTTTCAGGCTGGGGGATAAAGCTTTGATCTACATTCAAATAAATGGCCGGGTCACTATATATATCACCATAATACCTGTATTCTACATTTGAATCCTGGGCGGGAGCGCGAATAAATTGATATTCCTGAGCTCCATCATAGATGGTCACTACGGCATCTTTTACAATATATCTGGATTCATACCGGGTCCTGATCCAAGGCGGGTCGTACCAGCTTGTATCATAAAAAGTTTCACCTGTCTCCCAATCCTCCCATTCGTAAGCCTGGTAGTGGACGGTATCTTTACCAACCACTATTTGATCTGGTCCGGCTGTATCCAGAGTTTTATGAACAATGACAAAACTTCTAACTGAATCATCCAAACTGATCAGGCCAAAGACATTAAGTTGCTCTTCATTGTCCGTCTCAATAGATTCCCAACCCCAGCTTCCGCAGGAAACCATGACCGCGAACAATGGAAAAAGGATTGCCATTCTAAGAAAATTCTTCCAAGCTCCGCTTAACAGCTTCGCCTCGGCAGGCGTTGTACTCAAAAAGACCCGCCCGGGTCCTTGCTCTACAAAGCCATTCGTGCCATTCGCGTAATTAGCGGTTACCTTAAAAAAGCTTTTAATCCGTGAAATCAGTGTAATCCGTGGTTGCATTACAACTCTCAGTAAACCCCGCCCAGATTCTAGCCACACAAACCCATTCGCGCCATTCGCGTAATTAGCGGTTACCCCCAATGAATCTCTGTGTTCTCTGTGAACGCTGTGGTTAAAGCTTTTATTAAAATTCAAATTTCACCCCAAAAGTCGGAAAAAAGGGAAACATGGGGATGCCAGCTCTCTGGACTCCCTTATTGACATATTCCCCGGTTCTATAGTCATATTCCCCCCGGTTCTGATAGATATAGCTGAAAATATTCAGATGGTTCGTCACATTGAGAACCTGAAAATACCACTCTCGTGTACCATTAAAGAAAGGTTTGCGTTTTTTGAAACTCACATCCCATCTGAAATAGCCCGGATAACGCTCGCTATGCTTTTCCCCATACAGGAAACTTTGTTGAGCCCACCAATAATTATCAAGTGATCGAGCCTGGTCGTGCCAATTCTCTGATCGTCCGATCACAGCCGTATAAGGATTCCCACTGGAGTAAGTCACTGCTGTGCTGAAATGCAGGGCTTCGGTCAATGCCCAGTCAGCAACTACATTCAGAGTATGGGTCCGGTCATATTTTGGGAAATACCAATCCTGTTCTGCATACTTACGCTGGGTGACCGCATAGGTGTAACCAGCCCAGCCCCGCACTTTTCCAGATAATTTCTTTACCAGGATTTCCAGGCCATCTGCATAGGCATCGGTATCCCAGAACTCATTAAAGGGATCAATGCGCAGATTGCCATCATCATCGATAGCTATCAGATCTGTGGGCTTTAAGGTTAACAGATTATCGAAAGACTTATGGTAAGCTTCGGTCCGGATCAGGATGTCAGAATCAGTCAGGTATTCAGCCCCCAGAATGAAATGATCCGAGCGAGGAGCAAGACGGTTTTCCGGCACTCCAAACCAGATATCCAAAAACCGCAGGTTCTCATCTGGTGGATTAGCAACGGTGAGAAATTGATGATAGCGACCCACTGAAGCTTTCAGTGATAGATTCTCTGAAAGAAAATACTTCAATCCCAGTCTGGGTTCCAGGTAGGTCGTATCATGTAAAGAATAATCGGCTATTCGGAGTCCAGTCTGCAGCGAAAGCAGGGGATTGATCTCCCATTGATCCTGAATATAGAAAGCAGACTCAATCGGTTGTGACTCCATCCACATCAGAGTATCGATATAGACCTCAGGAGCATCATTGTTGTAGGATTCTTCAAGACCAATGATCATTCCCAGGTTGAAATGAACCTGCTTGTTTTGAAAACCACCGGTCACTTTATGGGCATCATTGGGGAGCCAGGTCAGTGAAGTTTCAAAACTGTGGTCGTTGATCCGGTCAAAGAGGTCAAACCCATATGATGATTGTGAACTGCTGGTATCAGTATCACTGCGAGAATAGCTTTCATCTTCATAATCAAAATCGACTTCAAAACGGAACCGACTATTTGCGACAAAGGTCTTGGCTATCAACTTTGGATTAACGATCCAACGCCAGGTCAGACTGTTGGTGAAATTTCCCCAGCGCCAATCAAAGACACTCTTTTGACTGCCTTCGTAGTAATAGTTATCTACTGGCTGATACCCTTCATCATACCAGTCATCAGATGAATAACTGTCTTCATATTGCCAGTCCAGGATATCATCACCATAAAAAGAACTCCAGGTTAGTCGATGGTCACTACCAATATCCAGATTCACCTTTCCCTGGAAATCATAAAAATAGTAGGGAATGATCTCATCTGGTGCATTCTCACGCTCCCATTTATCCAGGTTGGGTTTAACTAAATATTTCCAGCCAGCATTGGCAATGATGTCAAAATAGGTGCGTCGCCCGGCGATCATCCAGGAGCCTTTTAACAATTCTGAATCACCGGTTGGCAGAGGACCCTCCACCAGCAATTTGCTGGAAATGAGTGAAATATTTGCACTGCCTGTAATCTCTTCTGTGTTGCCTTCCCGATTAATGATGTTGAGAATGGAACCAAGCCGGCCACCATATTGAGCCGGGAACCCGCCGGCATGGAATTCAGCCTCTTTGATGGCATCCGTATTAAAGGTGGAGAAAATACCACCGAGGTGCATGGGATTATAAACAGTGATGCCATCCAGCATGATCAGGTTTTGATCAGGTGTAGATCCACGCACATAAAGTGCTGATGAGAAATCATTCAATGATTGAACACCAGGTAAGAGTTGCAAAGCCCGGAAGACATCTGCTTCTACAAAGGAGGGCGCCACTTCAATAGCGCGTCGATCCAGGGTCACAGTACTTGTTGTTACCAGCTCTTTGAATCGCTCACGTTCAGCACTGATTACAACGGATTGACCCTCAATGATCTCCTGGTTCAGGCGAATATCAAGTCTCAGGTTGATATCCTGTGGAAGTTGAATGGATTGTATATGTTTGGAATAGCCTATTATGGAAACGATGAGCGTATGAGACCCCACCGGCAGGTCGCTGATTACAAAATAACCATCAATATCAGAAACTCCACCGCGGTTCAGGTCGGGCAGGATAATATTGGTGTAGGGCAATGGTTCCCCGGTTTGGTCATCCCGGATGAAGCCATGGATGCTTTGATTTGCCAGAAGAGCTGTCGCCAGTAGCATAAGAAGCAGGAAATTGAGGAGGAGTTTGTTTTTCATAGCGCAAATATGAAAACTAAACATTGATTATCAACCTGTTTGTTCTGGAGTGACAATTTTGTTTGAAACTTGAAACTGGAAACTTGATACTTGAAACTTGAAACTTGAAACTTGAAACTGGAAACTGGAAACTGGAAACTGGAAATTTAGCCTGGTCATCCCAAGTGGTTTGTGGAGGCGAAGCTGACCAGCGAGGATCCAAGTCGAGGGGTAAGGGTTGAGGTACAGAGCGATCCCTTAAATTTTCCAATCTTCAATCTCCCAAATTTTCAACTTTCTGACTTTAGACTTAAAAACTTTGGTAACTCACTGAGAAAAAGGAAAAGCAACTTGCCTTTCGGATACTATCATGCCAGTTTATTGTCCAATAATCATGGAGGAAGAACTTCCGCGGCTAGGCTGCCAAAATAATTTGCAAAAGTAAACCAGAATCGATCAATTTTCAATTTTCAATTTTCAATCCAGAGCGCATATTGTGACGAATTTAAAAACGAGGGGTTATGTCATCCATTGCTGAACGATTAAGGGAATTCAGAGCCGCTGT
>JAYEKW010000046.1:0-22985 GCA_034716895.1 Candidatus Neomarinimicrobiota bacterium | reverse complement strand
AAAGTAAACCAGAATCGATCAATTTTCAATTTTCAATTTTCAATCCAGAGCGCATATTGTGACGAATTTAAAAACGAGGGGTTATGTCATCCATTGCTGAACGATTAAGGGAATTCAGAGCCGCTGTGGGCTTGACTCAACGAGAAGTGGCTAGCATGTGTGGCCTGGGGAAGCGGACCATCATTTACTGGGAAATGGGCGACCGGGAAATCAAGTGTTCCAAGCTGGTACCCCTGGTCCATGAATATGATCTGGATTTCAATTGGCTGATCCTGGGTAATGGTAGCATGTTCATCGATACCACCGTACTGGAAGAAGTTGCTCCAGATGAACTCAACAAGGAGGAAGTTGTTGATTCTCCTGAACCTGAATCAGGCAGTTCGTGGGAAGCCGAACCAAAGATATTCAAAAAGGAACAGGAGGATGTGCTACCCCTGATCCAACGACTCAGGCGTAAGTAATTATCTGCTGCCTGAGGGCCTGCTGAAATACATCAAAATCCGGGGCACTTGTTGGCCTCATCTAAGATTGTTCGATTTAGTATTTTCGAAATAATTCGGCTCATTTATTTACCTCTAGTGCTTATGTCAATCATTGATGTACCCTCGTCTCACATTACATTGCCCCGATTTTAAATATTGGAGCTGTCATGCAACTTAAACGAACTGTGACCTGTGGTCAGTTAGATGTAAATAATGTTAACCAGGAAGTCATCCTCAATGGCTGGATTGCTACCAACCGCGATCATGGTGGTGTGATCTTTCTTGATCTGCGAGATCGCTACGGAAAAACTCAAGCTACTTTTAATCCTGATCTGGTTCCAGAACTGGCTGCAAGAGCCAAACGTTTGGGAATGGAAGATGTTATAGCCGTTAAAGGCATTGTTCAGCAGCGACCCGATGGAAATGTCAACTCCAGGATGGCAACTGGGGCGATCGAGGTCATGGTCTCAGAATTGGAAGTTCTCAACGAAGCCCAACCCCTGCCATTTCTGGTCTCTGATCGTGAAACCGGTAGCGAAGAGCTGCGCCTGGAATATCGCTATCTGGAACTGCGTACCAAAGAGCTGCAGGATTTTATGACCTTGCGATCCAGAACCTATCAAAGTGCCCGTCGCCTGCTCAATGATGAAGGCTTTATGGAATTCGAGACCCCGGTTCTGATGAAATCCACCCCTGAAGGTGCCCGGGATTACCTGGTACCCAGTCGGATCCATAAAGGCAAATTTTATGCTTTGCCCCAATCTCCCCAAACCTATAAGCAGTTGCTTATGATCGCTGGTTATGACAAATATTTCCAGATCGTAAAATGTTTCCGGGATGAAGACCTACGAGCAGATCGGCAACCTGAATTCACCCAGATCGATATTGAGATGTCATTTGTGGATCAGGATGATGTGATAGGATTGGCTACCCGGGTAGCTCGCGGTATCTTCAAAGATGTTCTGGATCATGAGCTTCCAAAAACCTTTCCCACCATGAGCTATCAGGCTGCCATGGAAACCTACGGCAGCGACAAACCGGATCTGCGCTTCGAAATGCCCCTGGTCGAATTTGCTGGTTATGCGGCAAAAACAGATTTTGGTGTTTTTACAAACAACCTGGACGCAGGAGGTCGGGTTAAAGCATTGGTACTCAAAAATGCTGCTGATAAATATTCACGGAAGATCATCGATGGCTTAACCGACTGGCTTAAAACCTACTATGGCCTGAAGGGTCTGGCTTTCTGCAAAGTTGACCAGGGCAAGCTTTCAGCTGGCATCAGTAAGTTCTTTTCTGAGGAACTACAGGCCGAGATCAGTCAGGATCTTCAATTAGAACAAAACGATATCATTTTCTTTGTGTCTGATACTGAGACTAGAACTTTACAGGCTCTGGGCGCTTTGCGGATCGAATTGGCCAAACGTGAAGGTCTGATCGAAAAAGAAACGTTTAAACCACTGTTTGTCGTGGATTTCCCACTCCTGGATTGGGATGAAGACAGTCAACGCTATATCGCCATGCATCATCCCTTCACTTCACCCAATCCCGAGGATGACCAGCTCATGGAGACTGATCCGAGAAATGTGAGAGCCAGGGCTTACGATCTGGTGATCAATGGTTATGAAGTCGCCGGTGGCTCCATCAGAATTCATACTCGGGAGATGCAGAGTCGCATGTTCGAGCTCATCGGCATGGATAAAGAAGAAGCCAACGCCAGGTTTGGTTTTTTGCTAAAAGCCTTTAAATATGGTGCGCCACCTCATGGTGGGATTGCCTTTGGTTTTGACCGTCTCATCATGATCCTGGGTGGTACTGATAATATTCGTGACGTTATCGCTTTTCCTAAAACGACCTCAGCGGCCTCTCTCATGGATGAAGCTCCTTCAACGGTTGATGCAGAACAACTCCGCGATCTACATATCAAACTGATCGAATAAGGTCTCTTTCCCGTCATTGCGAAGGAGCGGTGGCGACTGCGGCAATCTCGGATTATGATTGAGGGATATAGATCGCTTCACTCATTTCATTCGTTGCGAAGACTAAAACGTTACAAACTCCAACTGGGAAAAATGAAGACAATGTATCAAATCATTGCTAAGTCCAATTGATATATTTGGTGGAAGTCGTAACGCTTTGGTGACTTGTTCACTTCTGCAAGTGTTTAGATATTGTCATGTGAATCAGGGGAAAATAAAATGAATCAATTACAAAATAAATTTATCCGAATCATATTTATCATGGCACTTTTTACCAGTGTCTTATTGGGTCAGTACTGGCAGCAATATGTAAAATACAATATGGATGTTAGTTTAGATACCGAAGCAAAAATTTTGTCAGCCACATCACGACTATTATATGTAAATAATTCCCCGGATAGCCTGGACCATCTCTTCATGCATCTCTATCACAATGCTTACAATGAGGGCACCATTGCGGCCGCCGTCTGGGCTGATTATGGCGATACCTTTGATAAGGAAAAAGGCTGGACCGGGATCAAGATTAATCAAGTAAGCACAGATTCAATTGATCTGAAATATCTGATCCGAGATGATACAATTCTGGACATTAGCCTGAATCAGACTTTGGCTCCCGGTGATACGCTCAGCTTTGAGCTTGATTGGATCTCCCTGATCCATCCGCATATCGATCGCTCCGGGTGGGAAGACAAGCAATATGATTTTGCCCAATGGTATCCAAAATTTGTGGTCTACGATGAAAACGGCTGGCATGATGATCCCTTTGGTGACTGGGGTGAGTTTTATGGTGAATTTGGAGATTTTACCGTGCATCTGGATTTACCAGCGGAGCAAATTGTCGGTGCAACAGGAGTCGTGATAGAAGGTGATCCCGGTTGGGTTGATGTAACCGTGGATACATCCCAGACCTGGACAAAGTGGGTGAACGCTTATAAGGTGACCCGTTCGGAAGCCCTGGAAAAACTCGATAGTAATGCCCGGCGTGAAGTCACTTTTTCAGCCACCAATGTTCATGATTTTGCCTGGCTTTGTTCGCCTGATTTTGTTTATGAGCATGCGAGTTGGAATGGAATCGATATTCATGCATTATTCACGACCAAGGTTGGTGAAGATTGGACCAGAGATGTGGTTGAAGACGGTGTCTCGGCGATTCGTTGGTTATCAAATAAGTTTGGTGCTTATCCATGGCCGCAGATGACCATCAGTAAGGCTTTACTGGGCGGAGGGATGGAATACCCCATGCTGATCATGGATGCTTCAGAGAGTGAAAGTCTGATCGTCCATGAAATTGGACACAACTGGTTCTATGGATTATTTGCCAGTGATGAACTGGATGATGCCTGGCTGGATGAAGGGTCTACCACTTTTCAAACCCGTTGGTATCAGGAACACTTCTATCCGGACAATGGCTATGCCATCAGTCGTAAACATATCACTGCTTTTGAGGATGAACATCTCCCACGACAGATGTACCTGGAATCAGCCTTAAAATCGACGATCCGTTACATGCAGAGTCCGCGAAATGAACCAATTGCCACCCATAGTTTTGATTTCACTAATTATGGCTCATATCGGACAAATGTTTACACCAAAGCCAGTCTCATGCTGCATTCATTAAAAGAGTATTTGGGAGAGGATCGTTTTTTAGCTGGTATGCGATTGTACTACGATCTTTGGGCTCTTAAACATGTGAATGAGGGGCGTTTTATCAAAGCCATGGAGGATGCAACCGGTGAAGAGTTGGACTGGTTCTTTGATCAATGGTTGCATACGATCAAATATGTTGATTATGGTTTAAATAGTTGGAATACGGAAACTGTTGCTCCAGATCATTTCAAAACCAGCATCAATGTTGAAAATATTGGTGGAATGTTTGTCCCTATTTCAGCTACGATCTTTGGTGCCAACAGCGAAACCGCCTCAGCATCCCTGAAGGAGTTTAGGTACCGGGATACTGGTATCATCAGTGTCGAATCAGATTTTAAGCCGGAACGGGTCTATCTGGATGCAGATAATGTCTTTTTAGATGTGGATCGGCGTGATAATGATTCACAGAGGAAATGGTCATATCGATACAATTTCAAGGATTGGGATGAGTATCCCGATGATAAAAATCTGTATTTGTGGAAACCTCAAATGGGATTCAACGATACAGATGGATTAGGAATCGGTCTGCGTATTGACCGTGTTTACCGCAATGCTGGGGATTTTACCGCTCTTGAACTGGATTACAATTTGGCCACGGGCAACCCCGACATGGCGATCTCCTTTGAACAAGAACAAATTGGACTCCCCTTTGTGGCGACATGGAGTGGTTCAGTGGGAACCTGGCATTCGATGAGCTTTGCTGATCTCAATTACGAATTGAATTGGGCAAAGGTGTTTTGGGAGAACCCCGTGCATTACCTGACGCTCTCTGCGGACTATACCGATGGGGAATATGCTGGTTCGGATCTGGCAGGACAAAGTAGCTTCATGCGGTTCGGGCTAAAATATGAGCTTCAGCACGATCTGTCTCTTGGTGATTTTGGTTTAAGTGCCCAATATCAAATTTCTCCTGCAGGGCTGGGACGGTACGGGCAGAATTTTAACCAGTTTTCCTTTATGGGCAATTGGGCCAGGGGCTACCGTTTTATTAAGATCAACAATCGCTGTAATTTTGAGGCGAGTGATGCATCAACACCAGATATGGTAAAGAGTCAGCTCGCTTCCAGAGACTTGCGTAGTATTTATCTCGATCGAATGGCTGCTACCTTGCACCAGACCAGCGGGATCGATTTGTTCGGCCCACGTTATTATCTTGCCGGAGGCGGACGACTGAGAGGATATACAGATTCACTTGATGCCCCAGTTAATTACCTCTGGTCAAATAATGTCGACCTAAGCTTTAACTCGGGACCATTTGGTCCAGATAGGCTTGATTTTGAGACTTTCTTTGATTTTGGGCAAAGCTCAAATAGTGGAAAAAATTGGGAATGGCTAGCTGATGTCGGAGTGGGAATTTACTATAGACCCACCTGGAAAAGAAATAGTTGGTTGACAACCATTATCAGACCAGTCCGATTGAAGATTGCTTTACCTGTAATGCGTTATGAAAATGGCAGTTGGGTAAGTACCCTCTCCAACAATTCCTGGGTCTTCAGTATATCCAATTAATTCATAAGGAAATATTCCATGCTAAATAAATTATACCATATTCTGTTCAAGAGGCGGTGTGTAGAGTCAAGACATTTTTCTGTTCTACAAGCTCCAGATTTGAAGCATAGCAGTGGTTATGGTGAGAATTTTAAGTGCCGTAAAACTGGAAAATGTGAAAAATATACCCCGCATTCTGAACTGAATATGGTATTACTCAAACCACTTCTGATCATCTTCATCATGGTTGGTGTTGGATTTGCCCAGGAAAGCTATGATCAGGTCAGGATTTGGTCTGAAAATACAGCAGAGATAATTCCTGAATTGCTATCCATGGGAATTGATCCGGAAGGGTTGGATGTGCGTCGGGATGTGTATGTTGATGTCGTTGTGAATCAAACGGAAAAAGACCAGGTCTTTGGAAGTGGGCTTATGGTCGAAGATTTGATCATAGATCTCAGTGCTTACTATGAATCGCAACTTACTCAGGATATGGCCAGAGAATTCGGTTATGGGAGCATGGGAGGTTATTATACTTTCGATGAAATAGTTGAAAACATGGATTCTTTGCATGCCCAGTATCCGGAGATCGTTTCGGCGAAGGACAGTATTGGATCAAGCTATGAAGGACGCACGATCTGGGCTTTTAAGATATCTGATAACCCAACAGTTGATGAAGCTGAACCGGAAGTATTTTACAATTCCCTGATTCATGCACGCGAACCGGCTGCCATGATGGTCGTACTCTATTTTGCCTGGGAATTGGCTGAGAATTATACTGTGGATCCCCTCTTGAGTTATCTGGTGAATGAACGAGAATTGTGGTTTGTACCAGTTATTAATCCTGATGGTTATGTATACAACGAGTTGACCAATCCCAATGGGGGAGGGATGCACCGAAAGAATCGTAAACCGGGCTGTTTGAGTTCTCCCGGCGTTGACCTGAACCGTAACTGGGGTTTCCAATGGGGCTATAATGATGTTGGCTCCAGCCCGGATAATTGTGCTGCCACTTACCGTGGTGCTGCAGCTTTCTCAGAACCGGAGACCCAGGCTATCAGGGATTTTGTCCTTGCTCATGAGTTTCAAACCGTGTTGAATTACCACACTTATGGTAATCTTTTAATTCGACCATTCGGATATGATGCCAGTGTTGAATTACCTGTTCCTGACGGCGATATCTATCAGCAGCTGGGGCAGGACCTGGTAGCTGACAACCATTATCTTTTTGGTACAGGTGATGAAACTGTAGGATATTCTGTTAATGGAGACGCAGTAGACTATATGTATGGCGATCTCGGTATCATCAACTTTACACCTGAGGTAGGTACTTGGTCAGAAGGAGGTTTTTGGCCGCCAACGGATATGATCTATGAGCTGGCTGAAGAGAATTTGAGTATGAATATTCATCTTGCCGGAGTAGCAGGGAGCTGGGTACGATTAGAGAGTTTTGAACTTCTTCAGGAAGGTCCCCTGACAGACGGTGCTGTGGTCCCCTGTCAGTTAGTGATCAAAAACAAAGGTCTCGGGTTGGAGGATAATACTGCAACACTACACCTTGTCTCACCTGACAGTAGTATGATTCCCAACTTCGCCAACATTGATCTTTCTGATTTGGTACCTCAAGCAGATGTTGACCTGGGGTTGAATGATCTGAATTTCACCATTCAGGCAGAATCCGGTACTTTGGCGCAGATTATCCTCAGTATTGACATTGATGGGCAGTACGCTATCTCTGACACCTTTTTCTGGAGCGTTGGAGCGCCTGATACACTTTTTGTGGATGACTTGGAAACAGGATTTGATGCGTGGTTATCTGAATCGTGGGGTACCACCAGTGAAGCGTACAGTGGCGCTCTGGCTATGACAGACTCTCCTTATGGCAATTATCCGGAATTATCCACCATGGAGGTCATGCTCAATGATCCCATCGATCTGCGTGGTTATAACTCACCTGTATTGAGCTTTGCTGCAACGTGGGATATTGAGTTCGACTATGATTTTTGTCAAGTACTTGCTTCAAATGATGGGGGAAATACCTGGAGTCCTTTGTCTGGAGAATATACGGTATCAGGGAATGGAGCCACCGTACAGCCCCTGGGAGAACCAGGTTACCATGGCAGCCAGGATTGGGTGTCTGAGACCCTTTCTCTGGATGAGTTCGTCGGCAGCTCGTCCGTGCTCTTGAGTTTCAAACTGATGAGCGATACTTACTATGAAGGAGACGGATTTATAGTAGATGATCTGATGGTCCTGGCTTGGGGCGTTGGCTTTCATGTTGGTGATATCACGCGTGATGGGTTAATTGATATTAATGATGCCGTACTTCTTCTGGAGTGGATCATCCAAAGCGAAATACCGGAGGATGAAGCCCTAGAGCTCTCAGATTTGAATCATGATTCTGCAGTTGATATTCTGGATATGGTGCTGCTCATTGAGGTGATCCTGGCTAGATAATGATGAGGGATCTTTTGAGTATTCTCAAGTGAGACAGGTTCACTTTGTAAGCATTGAAGCTCAATTTGTATAAGAGAATATGGGTTGGACAGATCCAGTAATGAATTTTTAAGATTTGACTTAAACACTAGTAGGAATTCCTGTCCCCAATATTATATATTCGTCCGTTTTTACCAAGGTGGTGGGAACGTAAGGTCAGGGAGAGCACGGATCGGTGCGTCTTTTATTTGTTTTCAGTGTAGTTTTGCTAATTTTTAACTGTTCGGTTAATCAACCCCCGGCTATTCAAAATCCCCATAATTCCGAAGATTCGATCAGTTTAGCTGTAGCTGACAGCTTTTGGACACTTCGAGCTGAACCAGCTTTTGCCAACCGCGCCCTGGCAGCTTATCAGCATCTTTCAGAAATGGATTCTACTTCCATAGAATTGTGGTCAAAATTATCGCATGCTTATTATTATTCTGCCCAATACCTGGTCTTTGAAACAGTCCAAAAGGATAGTCTGTTTTTGCGTGGATATGAAGCAAGTCAAATAATTTTAGCTCAGAACAGTAACTACCGAAGTTTGCTCTTCTCAACTGGTGAAGAGAGCATGGCTATTAGAGGTTTGGATTCAAGATTTATTGATGCACTCTACTGGGGTATGGCTAATTATGGCCAGTGGTTGTCAACCAAGGGTGCCCTGGTGCGTTTGGGCCAGCGTGATCTCCACTGGACTACTTTGGAGCATATTAACGATCTTGACTCAAACTATTATTATGGCGCTTACTACCGCTATAAGGGTTCTCTACTAGCTCGCGATCCCGCGACACAGAGTGATACTCTCGCTATTCAGGAAGCTTTTGAAAATGCCATAAGAATTGCTCCCGAATATCTTGGCAATTATACACTCATGGCCATGTTCTATTGTCCTTTGACCAAGGATAAAGATCTTTTTTACCAGTTGTTGACCCGGGTTGTCACTGCCAACCTGGATAAGTCTCTATCCTACTATCCGGAAAATCTATTCGAAAAGAATTTGGCTGATAAACTCATGATCAAAGCGGAAAAGGAAAATTGGTTCTGATCATGAAGTCATTTCGAGTAGAAAGACAACGCCAGAACGCCTCCAGCCAGCTTATTGGTACGTTGCTGGTATTGTTGGCAACCATTGTATTGGTGCGATTTTTGCCGACGGATGTTAAAAAAGAGATTCCACAAACTACCAAGACAAGCTGGGAAACTTCAGTCATCAAACTTCCCTGAATCCAATTGTTATAGTTGGGATTATCCGGTGATCAATAGGTCAACAGTTTAAAATTGACGGCCTCGCAAAAAGTACCTCTCGCCCGCCTGCGTATAACTTCGTGCGGGCAGGCAGAGCACGCAGAGACGCAAAGTGTTGATTATCATAAACATACGCCATATTTCCGTAACCTGTTAAGAATATTGTAGTTAAGCGGTCACTGAGCCCAGTCGAAGTGTCGATTTTCATGTTTTTTTAAATACTTTTTGCGGTGGCGTCAAAATTGGAACGGTGGTTCTTCCATGGCTGTCAGAGCTTGCCTGAGTTTGTCCTCATCAATGAAGTATTGTGCAGTATGGTTCTGCTTCCCGGCAATGTCCTGATAGGCATCAGATTTGAAGTATTGTTTTAATTGCCCTGCCAGAGGTATGATCTGTTTGCGGGGTAGCCATTCAAAAGGCTCACCTGTTTGATGGCTAATAATTGCACCTGCAGCACTAGCCCAGGCAATTACTGATAGACGGTATTTTTTCCATAGATCGTGAGCGATCTGACTTACCTGTGACTGGATACAGGGACTAAGGAAAACAAAGCGCTTGCTGAACAGTAGGCCAGTGTGATAGTATTCAGGGACATTGATGATCCCATCTACCTGGAGATGTCTGCCCATAAGAGAGAATAAAGCGAGTAACTCATCACCTAGTCCCAAACCAGGGTGATACTGACCAGGGAGTTTTGGTTTCCGGCGGGTGAATTGTGCTTTGGGATTTTGCAGAAGTAACCACTCGATCATGAGCACGCGCAACGGACTTGTATAGAGGAATTCAGCATCTACATCTTTTGGTGTGAGGTGTTGGTAACGAGCGACAAATTCCATGATAATGTGGTCACGATCCCGTTCCTGACCGTTATAAATGGTTAGTTTATGTCTGAATGGATCCTTTGTGTCAATGGCAACAGCTAAGTGTCGAATACCCATGTGGCGAGCTTGCCGATCAAGGCCAAACCGTTCTATAATGAATTTGATACCGTCTCGCGAGTATTTGCCCAGGAATAGTTCAGTTGTGTTTGATGAGGCTCCACTCATGAACAGGTTATCCCAACTCAGTTCCTCCTGATCAAAATTGGAGGTGATATCCAATGGAGAGATCCCTTTTGCGATTCGCTTGTATTTTCTAAAAAGTCTGGTCATGAATAAAGGTAACCGGTCTCCCTCAGAAACTATAGGTTAATCCCATACTTAGGTTTGAGAAATCTTCCAGCTCCCTGAAACTATTGCCCTCCTCATCACCCCCAATAAAATAGGCAAGGGTGGCATCCAGTTTCAAGCCTTCTCTGATGGCATAACTCGAGCTGAGATTGGTCATATAGCCTGTTTCTTCCAGGTTGACCATCAACATCCCGCTTAAGTCCAGTGCATTGTCAAATAGAGTAACCATACTTGAAAAAATGATAACACGATCAGAGATCATCGCAAAGGGTGTACCCATTCCGAGCTGAAAGTTAGTTTCGTCCAGGAGGCTAACACCTGGCACGCCCGTAGGCCCCATTAATAGTGTTCGCCCTTCGGCCTTCAAGATATCAGTTCCAATAAGTTGAGCCATAATTTGAACCTGGTTGGCTAATTCATACTCGACCTGTAGTACATATTGAAGGTATTGGGCATCCACTTCAAAAACGATCGATGTCTGATCAGTATAAGGATTATTGGTCATGAAGTACGCAGCCTCACCCCGTAAGGTCCAGTTTCCAGGAAACAGTACACCATCCATCCCCAAGACATTCGTATTTCGGTATCCGTAAATGGGCGACAAATTTGGCGATGTTCCTTCCAGTGCAAAAACGTTGAACATCTGGTCATGGCTCTTAAGATATGAAATGGAAAGATCTGCCATATTAAAAGCCCTTCGCAGTCGAATCCCAAATTCCAGAGGGTTTTCTACCTTTACAAACTGTTCAGGGGTTGGCTCAGGCGGTAGGGCTATAGGAAAGTCAGGTTCATTATAAGGCAATCTGTTTGGTGTATGGTCAGGCATTAAGCTGATCTCAGCTTGCCAATCTCCCAGATACATTTTTGCAATACCAGCCAGACTGCCATTTTTCCGATCACTACCAGCCATGAACATATAATAAAAATCATATGGAGAGAGGTTGTCAGTCGGATTATTGGCATCGGCTGCACCCCAGGCCTGAATAATCTTTCCCAAACGAACTTCACCAAAGCTGGGATACCAATTCAGGTAGGCTTCCCTGAATTGAAAACTCTCAGCCGTAAATTCAGGATCCTTCCAGCGGGTTTCCAGTGCAGTAGAAGTAACCAACTCAAAATCACCAAAAGAATAACGGACATTGATATTTCCCAGTCGAAAAGGCAGGTCGATCAGGGAGGCATCACTTAATCTAAACATGCCAGTCGGAGTAATGTCTCCTGATATGCTCAATTGGCTGAATATCAGTTGGGGGAGTAGGAGATTGAGGAATATGAGTACCAGTAACAGTTTTTTCATATCAGATCCAGTCAGCGTGGCATACGTTTCAGGTTTTTCTCCTGGAAGAGATCAGCTTCGACACCGGTGTCAACTTCGATATTGGCAAATAATAAACGTGTACTATGCTTCTTCTGTACATTCTCTACAAATATCTCCAGAGGGAGGTTGTAGGATTTTTCTTTAGTATATTTTATCTGTCTTCTTTTCAACAGTTGATTTCTCATATCATAAGCTTCATCCAGAATCGCCACCAGATCAGTTTTGCTGACATAGGTCATGAAACGTTTATAGGTGCGAGTAACTCCCTTTTTTGGTGTGCTCTCCAATATGTGACAATCAATGCCTTCAACAGTTTCGCTGCCTTTTAACTCATAAGTGTAATCATCCAGCGCTCGAGAAGTCATATCTTCATAGCTTAGATCAGAACCCATAAATGAATCAGCCTTTTTCTTGGAAGATATACGCCGGACCTTTTTAAAAGCTGGCAACCAAAGGCGCATTTCATCATCTTTGTCATCATGTTCTATCTTTAAGAATGCTACCCCTTTGTCATCGGCTGGCGCCAGAAACCAGATGATCTGGTTGCGGTTGTCATCGGCAATTACCGAACGAATTGTGGATTCTCTGGACTTACCCTGCTTGTTGGTCAAGGTCATGGTCATATCAGCTTTCATATCGGTTGGATTGTTGACATCCTCCATGGCTTTGGCAATTTCATACCCTGTTTGAGCAAATATCCCCAGGGGGATACTGACCAACAGACTGAGGGTTAGCGTTTTAACTAGATTTTTCATTTTAAGAAAGTCCTTATACTTTATTTAATTCCTTTATACGGTTTGGATCATCGGTTCGATCCTGGCCAGTTTATGTTTCATTAGTTCCAGGATGACTGCCAGCAGGGTGAGTGTTCCCATGGAGGTTGAGACCATGGCAAATATCATCAAACCACCCATGTGGATCATTGGCACGAATTCTGAAAAGAGCAGGGCTCCAAAAGCCATATTTGAAGCTGCATCCAATATAACCGGGAAGCCCACATCCTGCATGGTTTCATGGCTGATATCGTCTGTTAAACCGTGGTGTCTTAAGTGTCTTCTGAATTGACTGATATAGTGGATGGCAAAATCTACTCCTACACCAATAATTATTGCTGACAATAAAGCGGTTACATGATTTAGATCCACTCCAAAAAGACCCATGAGTCCAAAGTTCAGAATCACTGCTGAGCTAAGAGGAATAACGGCTAAGATACCCCACAACCAATGTTTGAAAAAATAAGCTGCGATGAGAGCGATCACAAAGATAGAAGCAAAGATACTGATAAATGAACTTTGCAAGATCAGAGAGACTAAATCTCTGAAGACCACCAGCATTCCGGTGATCGTAATATTAAGATCCTGATATTCATCCTGACTCAGAAACTTTTCAATGTTTTCTACCAGAATAACGATCTCAGATGTGGAAATGGATCGCATCATGGACGTGGCTAATCCCTTTTTGTAATCATAATCCACCAGCGAGCTGAAATCATCCGGATCTCCAGACATGGAGTACAGGGTAAATAAATTATTGATCTTAGCTCGTGTATCTGGAATCGTTTCAAAGGCCGGGTCATTGTCATTCACCATCCGATGCATCTGTTTGATGATGTCAGCAATGGATATGGAAAGGCTGACAGAGGGGTGTTCTTCCATGAATTCCTGGATACGGGAGATTTTGGTCAAGACCTCGGGTGATTTCAGATCGGCATTGATCAGAAGTTGGAGATCCATGCTGCCGGTCATCTCATCATCCATGAATTGGAGACTTTTACGAATAGAATTATCGGGTTTAAAAAAGTGTTTCATATTGACTTCAACATTGAGCTGTAAAATTCCAAGTGCGCCAACTATCACCACCAGGGTCGCACTGATCAGTACAGCTTTGGGGTGTTGCATTACCCGCTTGCCAATGATTATCACTAATTTTTCGAAAATACTGGCATGTGAAACAGCACTTGAATCTGGCTTCCACTTCTTCAAAACCAGGGTTGAGGGTAGAAAAATAGTGGTTAAGAGCCAGGCCCACACAATTCCGGCCGATATGGCAATGCCATAACCCAGAAGTGCTTCCAGAGGCGCAAAGATCATGCTGAGAAAAGCTGCGATAGTGGTAAGGGCTGTGAGAAAGATGGGCAAAATAAGGGCTTCTAAACTTGCTTCAACAGCTGCCTGTACATCCTGTCCTTTTTTCCGCATTTGTCTAAAAAATTTGGTGATAATGTGTACACCATACGAATTGGCGATGGTCAAGAGGATAATGGGCATGGAGGTGTTCATAACGCTAAACAGAAATGCATCAGAGCCTGTCAGATGATACATCCACCCATAAACGCCGATCATAAAGATCATAGAGAGAATGATGGTCGTAAACACCATCCCCACAGCCGGAACATTTCTAAAGCTGAAAAGAAGGATCAGAAGCATGCCGATCAGTCCTGCCTGCATGAGTTTGCCAACATCATTACGAATGAGGATCGGGAGAGCCCCGGTGAGATAGGCTTGACCGCCCCAGTGAACATCATACCCCGTGAGGTGTTTGTTGACGATCTGCTCCAGATTGTAAACCACAATATCATTACTGGCTCCCAGAATAGGTCGGATCATCACATTCAAGTAATCACCTCGGGTTCCTACAAATCTGGTTTTGATCTTGGGTGTATCATCCAGGTAGTTGCTGATATCTTGAATTTCAGACTCATCCAATTCACGGTAGGGTTGCATGGCCTCGATAGTCAAAAATCCATCATCACTATCCATACGATCGGAGCTGGAGATACTCATGACTTCATCGACCTGTTCAAGTTCTTCCATAGCCCGGGTTATGTCCCAGAGCGTCGCCAGCGTTTTTGAGTTGAGAGCATCTTCCCCTCGAATACCAAAGGCGACGAACATCAATTCAGTATTACCGAATTCGTCTTTGAGCTCGTTCCAGGTGATCATGGATTGAATATCCTGAGGCAGGAGCTTCATGAAATCATCTTCAATGACAAAATAACGAATTCCAGAGCCCATCAGGGCAGTCAGGATCAATGAAATTAGAATACTACGTTTAGCATGGAGTATAGACTGGTTAATGAACCACTGTTTCATAGTGTATCCTCGATATGTTCTAGACCTTTTTGAGTGACGATTCCCCGCAGGAAAATATCTCTGAACGTTTCAATAACCTCTTTAGGTCCCAATTGATTTGTCAGGAAGAACTCGGGTTGGAATACCGTATTCACAATGTTCATAAACAGAGTAGCAGCCAATTCCAGATCCAGCTCCTGTCTAATCAGTCCTTGTTCCTGCCCTTCCTGCATGATCTGGAAGAAATCTGCCCGACGAGCCAATCTGAAAGTCTCAATGGCACAAAATTCATGAGGCAGCCCACGGTTTCAACCGTGGGTGGATTTACCCGTAAATAAACTTAGGCCGCGTCAGGATCAAGACCACTGGCAGCAGCGTCAGAGCGGCGATCAGGCACATGAAAATTGATACTGCTATCAACCAACCAAAAAAGTAAATTGGAATAAAGGTAGAAAGCATACAGACTGCAAATCCCATTATTACAGAGAAACCATTGATGATAATACCCTGCCCAGTTGTGCTCAGGGTCTTGATAATAGCTTCCTCATCACTTAAGCCATGACGAATCTCGGTCCTGAAGCGGAACAAAAAATGGATGGTGTAATCAATCCCGATCCCGATCATGATGGAACTGAGCATGGACGTGGCAGTATTCAGGTACACCCCGGTGTAACCCATTAATCCGAAAACACCTGATATGGCAAAGGCCAGGGGCATGGCGCTGATCAAGGCCGCGACCAGAGATCTAAAAACCAGTCCAGTAACTAATGCCGCCAAGAAAACAGAGAGGATCAAGCTTCTGGTCTGACCCTTGACCATCATAGGCATTAGATTGCCCAATAAGACCGCATATCCTTCACTTTTGGGCTGATTATCAACCCTGATGTTTGCGTCCAGGAATTGATTAAGGTCTTGTTGAATATCAACCATGTGATAAACATCCATCGTATTCATACGGACAACGACTTGAGCAACTCGGTACTCATAATCCACGTAAGCATCCAAATAGCTATCACTGGATTCCCACGAATAGAGTAATAGATATTGGGAAACCAACTCTCGAGAGTCAGGAATTGAATAAAACTCAGGATTCCCACCGTTCATGGATTGATTCATGAGTTTGATAAAATCGGTGATCGCCATGGTGTAGCCCACTCCATCTTTCCCATCCAGATAGGATTGAATGGCATCGATCTGCTTCAAGACATCAGGTGATTTTATGTCACCTTCGATCACAACAGACATGGTGGTGCTACCTCCGAAATTCTCATCAATGATCGTATTGACCACTCGTACAATCGATTTCGGACCATAATAATTCAAAGGATTGCTGTCTATTTGCACGGAGGGAATTCCCAGGAGAGCCACAATAGTAAGCAGTATGAATCCGCTGATAACAAGCTTGCGTTGGTGGAAGACAAATCTGGCGATTACCACCAGAATGCGGGAAAGCAGTCGATTAGTTGTATTTTTATTCTGCCTTTCCCGGCTGGGCTTATGGAACAGGACCAGAATCGCAGGAATCAATGTGATGGAAAGTCCGAATGCCAGCAATACCCCAAATGCAGTAAGAACCCCTACTTCACGGGAGGCCGGCAGAATGTGGGATAATAATGATAAAAACCCGATGATTGTTGTCAGGGCAGCCAGGAAAACAGGCCGGAGCATATGCTCAACCACACTGGCTACCACGGCTTTACTGTCTGCCGATTCATCCATGGCGGCGCAATCTTCAAAATATCTGGTGATGATATGAATACCATAAGCACTGGCAACAGCAATAAGCATGATCGGCATAATACTGGAAATAACCGATAACATTAAACCCAGCCAGGACATGAGGCCCAAAGTGCCCAGGATGGACAGAATAACCACTATCATTGGTAGGAGTAATCCCCGTCGTGAACGAAAACTGAAGTACAACAGAAAGGCAATGAGTATCATTCCTGCTGGGATGTATATTAAGGTATCCCGATTAATGTCTTCGGAAATATGGGTGCGAATGACCGGCATTCCACCGAGCTGAAGATCATGACCCTCTGCCAGATAGGGTGCTAGTACTTCCCGTAAGACAATGACAGTCGGGACTTCATCTGCATCAGGTTTCGTGAAGATCAAGAAAGCTGAATATTCGCGGTTGGCAGAAACCAGGATCTGACCGATCATGGGGTCTAAACTGGCAGCTAATGCTAAGGAATCGCTCTCCGCTTGGTTCGTGGGGAGATCACTGATGAATGCGTTTACGACCATTGATTCGTCTTCACTGTAGATCGATTCATAGTTGGTCAGACTGATCAGGTGATCGATTTGGGGTAGTAGCTCCAGATCCTGTGTCAGGTCATCGATCACTTCGAGGGCTTCGGCAGTAAAAACATCCCCGGTATGGTAACTGATCAGAATGATATCAAGGCCACCGAATTCTTCCTCAAGTTCTTCCATGCGAAGTAATTCGGGATCATCAGCTGGGATGAGTGCCTGTAGATCTGGATTGATGTGGATTTGAAGAATGGGAAGAGCCAGTAACAAAATGATCAACAGATTTATGCTGATGACCAGTTTGGGGCGCTCAGTGATGATGTGGATAAATTTTTGCACGGCGCGAATGTAAAACAGGCTTTGCCAGGATGAAAGCAAAAGGAGTATTGAGGGTTTAGCATTATTTTCAGGCCGTGTCAAAAAATGCTATGCCCGCTCTTTGGGAGGAATATATTAAGCGTAACTAAGAACTGAGACACGCTATGAATGAAAAGTTACTTCCTGCCCTTAAATCATTCGGATTCACTTCCAACGAGGCTAAAACATATCTAAACTTGTTGCAGAATAATCCGGCAACAGGGTATGAAGTAAGTGGCAAATCGGGGATACCAAGATCCGCAATTTATGAGATTCTGAAACGTTTGGAAAGTACGGGGATGGTGAGTTGTGTCGACACAAACCCAACCCGTTATATTCCTTTGCCCCCTGATCATCTTTTTGATCTTCTGGAGAATAAATTCACTGCTAATCTGGACACATTGAAGGATTCTCTCCGTAACGTCAATACAGACCTTGAGATCGGAGATCTCTGGAATATTCGTGGCTATGACAGTATGATTGATCGGGCTCGCAACATGATCAGGAAGGCCAAACAGTCCGTGTATCTTTCTATCTGGCGCAACGAATTTGAGAAGCTGCATGTTGACCTGAAAGATGCTGAAAAACGTGGTGTGGATATAGTCATCTTTTCATTTTGCACTCTACCAATAGATGTCGGTACAGTTTTCGCCTATAATCTGGACAATCGTCGGCTTCAAGATGTATGGAGTAGTAAGATCCTCCTGGTGGCGGATCGTGATTCGGCAATGCTGGGGGGAGTTGAAATGCTGCCAACCAACAAAGTTGCCTGGACGCGAAACTCGGCGATCGTAGCCATTGCCCTGAATTACATCATTCTTGATCTTACTTTATTTGGACAACGTTATAATATCGAGATGGGGTCGGTTATAGCAGAAATGCTCCAGGGAGACATTCACAATTTGGATGATCTTTTAAGTGAAGATCATGAACCACTTATACACTCAACCAAGGGTTGATCAATGGAAAATATTTTAACAATTAAAGAAGTGGTCCGGCATTAAGCCTGGATTGCGATGGAGGCATGTTCTATGAGTAAGATCAGAGTCGGGCTGATGGGTTTTGGCGAGATTGGTAGAGATATCTATCGTCTAAGTCTAAACCAGCCTGAGATGGAAGTTGTGGCGATCAGTGATATCGGTCGCGCTGATATTTTACATTATTTAATGCAGACAGATGGCAGAAATCCCATCGATGTCAAGCAGGAAGGCAATTTTTTGGTAAAGGATGGGCATAAAGCTCGCTTGATCCATGGAATTGCACCCAAAGACGTTCCCTGGGACGCATTTGATGTTGATATCGTTATCGATTCCACCCATAAGTACCGTACCCGTGAGGCCATGCAGGCTCATTTGAACTCCGGTGCAAAACGAGTCATACTGGGATCTTTACCCATCGATGATATTGATCGGGTGATCGTTATGGGTGTTAATGATGACACTATTAAAGCCAGTGACAAGATAGTTTCTGCTGCTTCTGCTACAACAAACGCTCTGGCATTGATGCTGGATAATATGGATAAAGCATTTGGTGTAGAATCAGCCATGATGACCACTATTCATGCTTACACCAGTGATCAACCACTGCGAAATACAGCTGCTTCAGATTTTCGTCGTAGTCGTTCAGCGGCTGAAAATATTATCCCTAATGTGAATATCAGTCCGTACTGGATGGAGCATATCCTGCCGCGTTTTAAGGGTAAGATCGAAGGCTCTGCTCTGAATGTTCCCGTACCTATGGGATCATTGCTGGATCTGACCTGTGTTCTGACAAAAAGCACTACAACTGTTGAGGAAGTAAACGAAGCGATGCGGAAAGCCGCAGAAAAACTTTCCCGCTATATTGAAGTTACCGAGGATCCAATTGTGTCCAGTGATGTGATCGGCAATGAGCATAGCTTGTTATTCGACACCAAGGGAACTATGAAGGCAAGCAAGCGCATGGTTAAAACCCTGAGTTGGTATGATAACAGTCTCGGTCAAGCAGGCCGTCTGGTAGATCTAGCGCTGGCTTATGGCAAGCTTGGTGTAGAAGGAGGTGCTGCATGAGAGTAGCAATTAATGGATTTGGACGAATTGGTCGCTCAGTCTTCCGGATTCTGGATAAACGTGATGACATCAACGTCGTTGCGATCAATGACCTTTTTGACCATGAGGCCCTGGCCTATCTTTTGAAATATGATACTGTCATGGGTGGTTTTGGTGATAGCACCGTTCGTCTAGAAGGTGATGTCCTTTTTACCGCCAATGATACAGTGAAAATGCTCACTGAACGTAATCCTGCCGCTCTGCCCTGGAAAGAGCTGGAGATCGATGTTGTGATCGAGGCTACTGGTGTGTTCAGAACCCAGGAATCTCTGACCCAGCATCTTGATGCAGGAGCTGGTCGGGTTATCCTTACGGTTCCCTCCAAGGATGAAATTGATTACACAGTCGTGTTAGGTGTGAACGAAGACGGGCTCAAGCCAGAACATCGCATTATTTCTAATGCCAGTTGTACTACCAACTGTCTAGCCCCCATGGCCAAGGTGCTTAACGATGCTTTTGGTATTGTGGAAGGGGTAATGACAACAACGCACGCCTATACCAATGATCAACGACTGGCTGATGTCCCTCACTCAGATTGGCGCCGTAGTCGAGCTGCTGCTGAGAATATCATTCCCACTACAACAGGTGCGGCTCGAGCAGTAGGAAAAGTTCTTCCTGAGCTGGTCGGAAAATTGGATGGGATCGCTGCTCGTGTACCCGTTGCTGATGGCTCAGTGGTTGACCTTATCGTCGAGGTTAGTCGCAATGTTACTGTTGCAGATATTAATGCTGCAGTACGAGAAGCCGCTGCGACGGATCGTCTTCGGAGAGTGCTGGAATACAACGACAATCATCTGGTTTCCTCAGATATTATCGGGAATCCATATTCATCGATCTACGATGCTTCGTATACCCGTGTTGTTGGAAATCGGATTGTAAAAACCTTGAACTGGTACGATAATGAATGGGGTTATTCAAACCGCGTGGTTGACTTGATCAACCTTTTCAAGGACCTGAAATAGCTTTCACATTCTGAAAGTGCTAGGGAGCCGGCTGTATTATTCGGTCGGCTCCTGTTTTTAATACAAGCTGCTTTTTGCAGCTGACGTGTTGTTATTGGAAACTGATGTGATGAAAAAAGTGCAATTTATTTTTGGAATTCATAATCACCAACCGGTGGGCAATTTTGATGATGTATTTCATCAAGCCTGCGATCAGTCCTACTTGCCATTTCTTCAGGTTCTGGAGCAATTCCCCAATATCAGTATGGCCTTTCATTTTAGCGGCTCGCTTATCGAATGGTTGGAAGTTCATCGCCCGGAAGTCCTGCACCTTTTAAAAAAACTGGTGGAACGGGGAAATGTTGAGATTCTAGGTTCGGGTTTCTATGAACCGATTTTGGCCATGATCCCGGTGAATGATCAGATCGGACAGATCACGAAAATGAATGACTGGGTCAAGAGCCAGATGGGCTATGATGTGCGAGGCAACTGGCTCACTGAGCGAGTTTGGGAACCACATCTCACCGGCAGTCTCAAACAAGCAGACATCGATTACATGGTGGTCGATGATTATCATTTTCTTACCTCTGGTATCGATCCTAAAGACTTGAATGGCTATTACAACACCGAGCAGGAAGGTCAATTGCTCAGCGTTTTTCCCATCAGCCAGAAACTACGTTATGCCATGCCCTTTGAAGATCCACAGGTCACCATAGATATTCTCAAAGCCCAGGCAACCGAAGCGGGTAATAATGTGGTTGTGATGGCTGATGATGGTGAAAAATTTGGAGTCTGGCCTGGTACTTATGATACTGTTTATAAACAGGAATGGCTAAAAAGATTTTTTACCCTGCTGGAGCAAAATTCTGAATGGCTCCAGACCACGACCTTTAAGCAGTACCATGCCGCCAACGCGCCCCGGGGGCTGGTTTACCTGCCAACATCCTCCTACTTTGAAATGTCCCAGTGGACCTTACCCACCCAGTTAGGACACCAGATGGATCTGCTTATCCATGCCCTTGAAGACCAGGGGTTGTCTGAGCAGAGTCGTCCTTTTGTCAAGGGTGGAATGTGGCGCAACTTTTTTACCAAATACCCAGAGTCCAATTGGATGCAGAAACGGGTACAATTTCTTTCACTGAATCTTAAGCAACTGGATAGTAAAGGTGGTGTATCGGAAGCCCTTCGAGATGACCTCTACCGATCCCAGTGCAATTGTGCCTACTGGCATGGTGTGTTCGGCGGACTCTATTTACCCCACTTGCGTCATGCTATTTATGAGCATTTACTCAAGGCCGAAGCTGCTTTTCTGGAAGCTGGCGGAACCTTGCCTGGTTTGGTGGATCTGGATGGCGATGGTGTTGATGAGTATCGCCTGCGATCGGATAAGATCCAGATATTTATATCCGGCGACTTGGGTCAGATTCGTGAGATCGATTGGCTGCCGGCTCATTTTAATATCACGAATTACCTGCAGCGCTATTCTGAAAGTTATCATGAAAAATTAGCCTGGGCTGACAATGATCATTCCGGTTGTGGTTCCATCCATGATCTGGTTCTGACCAAAGAAGAGGGTCTGCAGGACAAACTCTTTGTGGACGGCTACTCCCGTCGCAGTCTCATCGATCATTTCTTTAATGGTGAACAGAATCAGGATGACTACTATCGCGGTTCACTCCAGGATGACCTTGAGGTTCATTCTGCTGCCGTGGAGCAGGCTGAAGCCGGTATTCAGATCAAGAATCAAGCCTCCCTGAACGGAGCCGTAATAAGTGTTGAGAAACAACTCGAACTGCACCACAATAAAATTTTTGTTAAAGTCCGGATCACCAATCAAAGTGATCAAGCGCTTCACTATAAATACGGTTTGGAATTTAATTTTGGACTTTTAGGCGGGAATAGTCCCGACCGCTATTTCTTACTGGATGGTAAACATTCAGGACCCTTGAATTCTCATGGTAATGATGCTGAAATAGCATCACTGACTTTGGTAGATGAATGGGACAATTTTAGAGTTAATCTGAATTTTGGGCAGGACTGTCAGTTATGGCGTGCTCCTATTGAAACTATCTCCATGTCTGAAGCTGGCTTTGAACGAGTCTACCAGGCATCATCGGTGTTGCCCCACTGGTCACTTGACTTGAAATCAGGTGAAACATTTAAAACAGAAATTGTTCTGAGTATTGAAAAAATAAATAGCTAAGAATTCCGAACCAGTTTTCGCGAGCAACGCACGGCGATCCCCTTGATTATTTTCTTTTGACATTTGAGATTGCCACGTCGTTTTATCGCAAAGACAAGTATCGGGACTCTAGAGATAATAAATTTTAAGTTTGCTAAACATGACGAAACCGCTAGAAGTATCTGAGAATTCATAAAATGTGCCCTAAAACCATTAAATACAACCACATATAGTGAATAAGCCTAAAACCATATATAACAACACTTTGCGTCTCTGCGCGCTCTGCGA